>JAIRNM010000107.1 GCA_031258055.1 Bifidobacteriaceae bacterium | reverse complement strand
GAAAACCCCTGAATAGTTACACCATATCTACACGGACTATCGCGGGCGGACAGCCATAGCGGCGATGGAAGCGAAGGCTAACGAGCTAGGAATGGATATACTCAAGTCAACTGCGGCGCAACATCTACTGGTTGAGGACGGAACTGTTGTTGGGGTGCAGGCGGAAGCCTCCGGCACCATACTGCACGTCAGGGCCAAGGCTGTTATTCTCGCGACCGGCTCAGCTGGCGCCAACTCCGACCTATTGGCCCGCTACACCGTGCGCACCCCCGAAAAGGTCCGTTACACCGGCGCTCCGGGGATCGAAGGCGACGGCATCCGCATGGCAACCGAAGCGGGAATGGGAGAATGCTTCCGGCTTATGATGCCCTCGATCGGGCTGACGGTAGAGCCGCTGGCACCGTTTAGCTCACAGTTGGCGGTTGCAGGAGCCATGGAGCCAACCAACTTGTGGTTCAACCAGCGGGGCGAGCGGTTCGCAAACGAGGGTCTCTCGCAGGCATACACCTTCCCGAACAACTGCGTCGAATCGCAAGTGCGCGCCTATTCTGTTTTCGATCAAGAATCCTTCGATCGTCTAGTCAATGAGGGGTGCCTTGTCGGATGGGCCATGTATATTTTCGCCGGTACCAAGCTGTCAGACCTGTCAGACGAACTCCAACGGGAACTGGACTCTAATAACCCGGGCGTGTGCAAGGCCGACACCATTGATGAGTTGGCGAGCTTCTTCGATGTCGATGCCGCGACACTAAAGGGCACGATCGACGAATACAACGGTTATGCGTCATCGGGCAACGACGCGGAGTTCCATAAGGATCCGGCCTTTCTTGTACCAGTGGGGACCGCACCGTTCTATGGCTTCCGAATCAAGCAAAACTGCATCAACATGTATGGCGGTATCCATGTCAACCCGAACAACGAGGTCATCAACGAGGACGGAGTAGTCATCCCCGGCCTCTACGCCGTTGGCTCAGAATGCGGAGGCTATCAAGGCGAAACCTATGGCCTTGCACTTCCTGGTTCCTGCCAGGGAGTGTCGCTCGGCACTGGCCGGGTCGCCGGAACAAATGCCGCGGCTCGCGCCCAGGCATAGACACCAACCGCCATTCTCGCGGCTAGGCCGACTGGCGCGGACGCCTGACCGTCCCGGCCAGGTTGATCATCCTGGCCCCAACTTGTGCTGGCCATTCAGGCGCTCATCTGCTCTATGCCGCGCGGCCTAGCGGGTGGCCCCGCAGCCGACCGCCGATCCTAGGTCGGAAGCCAGACAGTCCCGGCGCCCTGATGAACCCGGCTCGGGCACTAACGCCACGCACAGCTACCACCACAACGCCGCCGGTCGGTTCCATCAAGAAGCCGTCCGGCGGGACGGGAAGAGCGCGGTCCCGCCTGACCCAGACTCCCCGCTCAGGGCTGCTGCCAAGGAACGTCGCTGGCGCCAGTCGGAGTAACCTGGTTCAGTCAATTTGCCTAAGAACGCTCAAACCAGTCACGCCAGTTCGCCTTCGCCAGGCCCGTTGCCTGCCCGGTCGATCTGGCGCGGGCGCTTGACCGTACTGGCCGGATTGGTCATTCTAGGCCTCAACTTGCGCGCTGCCGTCACTACGGTGCCGCCGCTCCTCGACCGCATCCAGGCCGAGGTTCAGCTCAGCCCCGCCGCCGTCAGCCTGATAGCCGCGGCGCCGCCACTGATGTTCGCCATCTTCGGCTCGTTGGCGCCGTTCTTGGGGCGCCGTTGGGGGCTGGAACGAGTAATCGCCGGAGCCATGGCTGTAGGCGCCCTCGGCATGGGCCTTCGCGCCCTCACTAGCAGCGAGTTCATCTTTCTGGTGGGCACCGGCGCCGCCATGGCTGGGCTAGGTGGCGCCAACGTGGCTGTCCCGCCCCTCATCAAGCGCTACTTCCCAGACCGGATAGGGCTGATGACGACGGCATCGACCCTGTTCTTGGTGGCCGGACAAGCGCTTCCCCCGGCCATCGCCGTGCCGCTGGCGGACCAAGTGGGATGGCGCTGGGCAGCCGGAATCTGGGCGGTCGGCGCCGCTCTGGCGGCCCTGCCCTGGTTTGTCCAGCCCTACCGCCTGAGTCGGCGCCAGCGCGGCAAGAAGACCGCCCGACCAAGGCTGGGGCCCATCAAAGTGACTACGTCATACGTGTTTTGGGGAATCACCGGCCTACTGATCTGCAACTCTGCCGCCGCCTACGCTTTGATCGGTTGGCTGCCGCGCATCATGACCGACGCCGGCGCCAGCGCCCATCGAGGCGCCGTCTGGCTAACCATCTTCACCGCTGGGTCGCTGCTCCCGGCCATGGTGGTTCCCGCCCTGACCATCCGGCTGCGGCGCCCCTGGCTCTTGATCGTGACCATGTATCTGAGCTGGACCGTCGGCTTAGTTGGGCTCTGGCTGTGGCCGCTGCACGGCACGGCCTGGTGGATCGCCCTAACCCGGATCGGCGACGGCAACTACGCCTGCGCCATCACTTTGATGAATCTGCGCACCCGCACCTCCCAAACAGTGCTCACCGTCTCCGGCTTGGCCCAGGCGATCGCCTACACCGTCGCCGCCGCCGCCACCTTCGCGTTCGGCCAGCTTCAGGCCTTCAGCGGTAGCTGGCACTGGCCCTTCATACTGCTCATTTGCACGATGCCGCTCGGCCTAGCGGGCGGCCTGCTCGCCAGCCGCCAAACCTACGTCGAAGACCAGGTAGCCCGAACGCCATCACAGCCGTAGCGCGATAACAACACCACACCAGCGGTGCCATCAGGCGGGATGCTTGCGAGAGTGTTATACGGCCATCTGAGCCTGTCACGGGCCGAGTTTGGTGACCGATACGACATGGACTCCGTCCGGCCGGGTGTAAGTCGGACCGCCAGCGGTAACCAGGGCTAGAAACTCGGGATCGCTGGTCATTCGGGCCGCGATTGCCGTGAGTTGCCGGGCGGCGGCGTCGAGTTGGTTCGCAGGCCGCGACCGGAACGAGCCCACCCCGTGCGTGATGCTCGGCAAGGACTTCCTAGGGCATGCCGAGAAATTCTCCGAATGCGTTCCGAGAAATTCTATGAATGTGTTCCGAGAATTTCTCGGGACGCAGCGTCTGGAAAGGCTGTCATCGGGCGCCGCTAGTGGTCGAGCAGCGGACGGCTAGCCGCCAAGATCCTGCGCGGTCAGAGCAATCAGGCCGTCCTGGTCGGTTCGCTTGACCGTGGCCAGAGAACCATACAGATCAAGTGTCTCGCGGCGGGGATGGCCATAGGGATTGTCCCGACCGGCGCTCATGACGGCAATTCTGGGCGCCAGCGCCCGCGCTAACCGCTCAGATTGACTGGCTGAACCGTGATGGGCTACCACCACCAAGCCGCCCGCCCCTGGGTAGAGCATGTCGCTCGAACCAATCCCGGCCGAACCTGCCTGCCCCTGGCCTGCCTGCCCCTGACCAGCCTGCCCCGACCCGGCGCCGTCTCGGCGCAAGGCCGCCAGCAAAGCCGATTGACCCGCCTCTTCCAGGTCCCCCAAGGCCCAGATGGGCACGCCGCCTGATTCGGCCAGCACCGCTAGGCCCGCGTCGTTGGCGGCCGAATCCTCAACCCCCGAAGCGTTGTCTGGGCACAGCACCGCCAGAGCGGACGGATAAACCGTTAGGTCCGTCAGACCAGCGTGACCCCGCACCGGGTCAGTTCCGGTCACTTGCCTGAGCGAGGCGCCCCCCTCCTGGGCCGTCCGCAGAACAGCTGTCGCAACCTCCGACTGGCCACAGATGGGACCGTAGACCACTTCGCCCACGGCACGGCCGGACAAGGCATCAGCCAGGCCCCCCGCGTGATCTGTGTGGAAATGAGTCAACACGACCGCCTCAAGACGCCGGACGCTTAGTTGGTCAAGGCATTCACCAACGCCGCCGTCCGACGGCCCGGCGTCAATCAGGACGGCCGCGGCCGGACCGGCCCGAATCGCCACCGCCGTCCCTTGGCCCACGTCACAAACTGCCGCGATCCAATCCGCGGGCGCACCGCGCCCGAACACTCGCCCGACTGGAGCGCGCGCCGGACCAGCGGCGATGAAGATGGCCAGGGCAACGCCCGCAGCTACCAAACGTACCCAACCGCGCCGCCTGCTGAGCCACCAGCCGAGCCAGACCAAGGCAGCGCTGGCACCCACGGCCAGGAGCAGTCCTCCCACACCCGAGGGCCAAGCGACAGCGGCTAGGGGCCAACTGGCCACCCAGCGCGCCACCGCCGCGATATACCAGGCGGCCCCATTGCCGACTACCGCTGCCGCACCCGCCAAAGGCGCGCTAACTGGCCCTAGAACCAGGGCTAGCATGGCTGCGATTGTGGCTACCGGAACGGCCGGACCAGCCATCAGGTTGGCTGGCAGGGCCGTCAGCGATATCTGACCCGCGAACATAGCGATGACCGGCGCGCACAAGAGCTGCGCTGAAGCGGTCAAGGCAATTCCTTCGGCTAGGGCTCGGGGCAGGCGCGGCCAGCGCCGTTCCAGCGCCAGCGCCAACGGCGGCGCTAACACGATCAGACCGGCCGTCGCCAACGCGGACAGCAACAGGCCATACGACCGGGCCAGCCAAGGATTGGCCAGCAAGATGGCGAGCACCGCCGCCGCCAGCGCGGCGAGCGCCTGCCGGGTCTTGCCGAAAGCCGCTCCCGCCACTGCCACCAGCCCCATCAGAACCGCCCGCAGAACCGACGGACCAGGGCCTATCAAGGCGACGAAACCGGCCAAAGTACACGCCGCCAGCACCGCCACCGCCCAGCGCGGCAAACCAGCCAGAGCGGCCAGGCCCAGCACACAGCCCAAGACGATCGCGACGTGAGCCCCGCTCACAGCCGTCAAATGCGTCAATGACGTGGTCTTCAAGGCGGCGTCCAAGTCCGCGTCAATCCGGCTCACATCGCCGAGCGCGATCCCTTCCTCCAGCGGCTCGACCCGCGCCGCCAGGCCCGCCCTCAGGTCGTAGATCAGCCCGCGCCAGCCGTCCGGCCGGGCCGCGCTGGCATGCCCGATGCCGTGTGCCACTACCCGCACCGTGTCCGTCCGCTCACTCAATGCCAGCCGGGCCCGCGTCCGAATGATCGCCCCCGCCTCCGGCGCTTCTCCCTCCAAATAGAGTCTGGCGGGCACCCCCGTGCCTTGTTCGGCGCCTTGGCGCCAGGCCAAGCCGGTGGCGATAGCCGAACTGGCACCGCCCCAAGGCGAAGCGTTCACCTTGGCCGGCTGGTTGAGCCTGAAGACCAGCTCAACCCTTTCTCCCGCCCGCGCGGCCTGGACTAGCTCAGCCCCGTCCCAGGCCAAGCCTTGGGCGCCCGCCGCTGCCAGGGCCAGCCCGGCGATGAGTAAAACCAGGGCCAGGACACGGCGCTTGCCAGATCCCAAGAGCGCGGAG
>JAIRNM010000062.1 GCA_031258055.1 Bifidobacteriaceae bacterium | reverse complement strand
GTCCGCGGCGCCATCGGCGCAGTGGTGTTGGTCGACACTGACCGATTGGACCAGGGCTTCACTGCGGTCGATTACTTCGAGTCGCGCGGCATTCCCTTTGTGGTGGTCATCAACTGTTTCGACGGGATAGCCCGCCATACCTTGGAGGATGTGCGCGAGGCTTTAGCGGTCGGCCCGGATATTCCTGTTATGTCTTCGGACGCGCGCTCGCGCGAGGCGGCCAAACAAGCCCTGGTCGCGGTGGTGCGTGTAGCGATGGATAGGTTGCGCAATGCTTGATCGCAAAACCCGGATTGGGCAGGAACGGCGAGTCGGGGTCGACCAGCTGTTCTTCTCCTGCACCGACCGAAAGGGCGTGATCACAGCGGCGAACTCCGTGTTCGCCCGGCTGTCGGCCTTCCCGCGGAACGAGTTGATGGGAGCGCCGCACAACCTGATCCGCAACCCGTTGATGCCGGCTGGCGCCTTCAAACTGATGTGGGACACCTTGTTGGGCGGTAAGCCTTTCGCGGCTTACGTCAAGAACCTGGCCAAAGACGGATTCGATTACCAAGTCTTCGCTACCGTCACACCTATGGGCGCTGGCTTTCTGTCGGTTCGCTCATCGCCGCGGTTCGACCCGCTCTGGAACGCAGCGCTGTCCCTTTACGGCCAAACCTTGCCCATTGAGGCTGGAGCCAAACGTGAAGGGGCCAACCGATCACAGACCGCAACCGCTGGCCTTACCTCGTTGGCTGAGATGCTGGCCGGGGCTGGCTTCCCCTCCTATGACGAGTTCATGTATACGACCCTTCCGGCGGAGACGCAGACCCGGGTGAACCTGTCCTCGCGGCGGACCTATCGGCCGGAAGCGCGCGGTGACATCGCGGACATCTTGAACAACGCCGTCGCCTTGGACGAATTGATCGGCGAACTGCTGGGGCGTCTTGATGCGCTGCAGTACTTGGCCGAGGCACTCCAAGCGGGATCAAGTCAGCTAGGAGGGACCGTCGCGGCTCTGGCCCAAGTCACGCAGGTGGCGCTGGACGCCTCCCGGCATGTTGTCGCCAACGCGCCGATCCTGGTGTCAACCGCCAATGCTATGGCCCAGGTTGGGGCTGGCACTGAACAGGTCGTAGAGCCGCTGCCGGAGCGGCTATCGCAGGTCCGCCTTGGCGTGATGGAGCTTCGCTTCCGAATCGCTTTGGCCCAGCTTCATAACGACATGGTCATCAACTTCGCTTTGGAGAACCTGGATGGATTCGCCCCGCCCGAGGGTTTTCTTTATGTGCCACTACTCTGCTACGCCTTGGCCGATGACGTCGAGGCGGTTTCCTCCGGTCTAGAAGGCGCCCAACAGGTACTTGCTGACGTCGGTCGACATGTCGAATCGGCGGGCGCCAGCCTTGGACAGTTCCAGAAATTCCTGTCCGCTTGGCGAATCCAGGTGCCTAGATATGGAGTGTCAGCCCAACTCGGAGGCCTGGTTGGGCCGATCGACGGCCAACTGCATCGCTCTCATGAGGAACTGGGTGCGCTGCGCGACTTGGCGAGGGCATGTATCGCCGAGGCCCGGCCGTTCGACCGGGTGCCGATGGAGGAGATCCTGGGCCGAATCAACGCCGCCTCGCGGCATCTGATCAGTGAGAACTATGACCACACGCGGGCCGTCTTTAATTCGCTGGGCCTGGCTATGCCGAGGGGGGTGAAATGAGCGCTTTAGAAGAAACCTTGCTTTCGCGGGGGCTGGTGTCGACAGCTCAGCTTCAACAGGCGGCCAAACAGCAGACTCTCAATGGGATAACCCTTGGCCAGGCGCTCGTCTCGACCGGAGCCATGCGGGAAGAGGACCTTATCCCAATTCTGGCCGAGGCAGCCGGTCTGCGTTTCATTGATCTTGACGTCTACCCGGTCGATCCCGCCGCCGCGGGCTCTGTCCCGGGCGCGATTTGCCGCCGTAATCTTCTGCTGCCGGTGGCGCGCGAAGGCGACACGGTGCTTCTGGCTATGGCCGAACCAGGCAACATTATGGCCCTGGACGACGTCCGGTCGTATTTGGGGTCCGCTGTCGTGCCGGTGGTGGCTGAACGCAGTGCCCTGGAACGGGCGCTCAAGCGCTGGGTCAGGTCAGATTCGGAAATCGACTCAATTGGCCAGGCGATCGATTCGTCCGCGCGTGAGCAGGATGCGGAGGCCGAGGTAGTCGACTCGGTGACGGAGGATTCACCTGTTGTCCGGTGGGCGCATCTACTGATCTCGCAGGCCATTCACGATAATGCCTCCGACATTCACCTTGAGCCAGAAGAACATGATCTGAGGGTCCGTTACCGGATCGACGGTGTTCTCCACGAGATGCAGAGCGCCCCCAAGTCGATCCAGTCGCAGGTTATCTCCAGGATCAAGATCATGGCGGACATCGACATAGCCGAGCGCCGCAAGCCGCAGGACGGCCGGATCTCTATCACGGTTGACGGTACCAAGGTTGACCTGCGCGTTGCCACTTTGCCAACTGTTTGGGGCGAAAAGGTGGTCATGCGTATTCTGAACACCTCGGCGGTCGAGGTTGATTTGCGCAAACTTTCCTTTTCCGACGACTCGTTCAACCGGTTCAAACTCTCCTACACCAAGCCCTACGGGATGATCCTGGCGACTGGGCCGACCGGTTCCGGGAAATCGACCACGCTGTACGCGACGCTGAAAGAGATAGCGCGGCCAGAAGTCAACGTCATCACGATTGAGGATCCGGTCGAATACCGGATGGCTGGTATCAACCAGATTCAGGTCAACCCTAAGGCAGGCCTGACCTTCGCGGCGGCGCTCCGCTCAATCCTTCGGGCCGACCCAGACGTGGTGCTGGTGGGCGAGATCCGAGACGGCGAAACCGCCAAGATAGCGGTTGAGGCGGCCCTGACCGGCCACTTGGTGTTATCCACGTTGCACACCAACGATGCGCCTTCAGCCGTTACCAGGCTGACCGAAATGGGAATCGAACCGTTCTTGGTTGCCTCGGCCCTTGATTGTGTGGTGGCGCAGCGCCTGGCCCGGCGGCTGTGCGAACGCTGCCGTGAAGCCTACGCCCCGACCGACGCGGAAAAGGAGATGATGCGAACGGACTGGATCTTCCGGGAGCCGCCACCGACCAAGCTTTTCAGGCCGATCGGCTGCTCGGCCTGCGCCAGCACCGGTTTCAGAGGCCGGATGGCGGTACATGAGGTGATGACTGTCAGCAAAGAGCTTGAACACCTGACCGCTCTGCGCAAGTCGACACGCGAACTCAACGACCTCGCGCGCGAACAGGGCATGGTCTCACTTCGCCAAGACGGTTGGGGAAAAGTGGCGCAAGGCCTGACATCGGTTGAAGAACTACTGAGAGTGGTGGCATAGGTTATGACGACAGACGTGTATGAGACGGAAAGCGGCCTTGACTTGACGCAGGCGCTGGAAGAGGCGGCGGCTCTCGGAGCCTCCGACCTGCATCTGACGGCGCTACTGCCGCCAGTCATCCGCCAATCGGGTCAGCTCACTCCCCTGCCCGGCTACGCCGCGCCGGGTGAGGATACCCTCTACGAGCAGCTAATGGCGATGATAACCCGCAACCAACAGGAACGGTTCGACCGCGAACTGGAACTGGACTACTCCTACCAGGTCCCCTCTGGTCGGATGTTCCGCTGTAACCTCTTCTGGGATCGGGGTTCTATAGCGGCCGCCTTCCGGGTGATTCCAGACCAAATTCTGCCGCTCGAATCGCTGCGTATCCCAGGGCCGGTGAAGACTTTTGCTGGCTTGCCGCGCGGTTTGATTCTGGTGTGTGGCCCAACTGGTTCCGGTAAGTCCACCACCCTCGCCTCGATTATTGACATAGCCAACCGCACGCGTTCGGGGCACATCTTGACGATCGAGGACCCCATCGAGTTCCAACACACGTCGAACCGTTGCTTGGTGGCCCAGCGCGAAGTCGGCGTTGACACGTTGTCTTTTTCGGAAGCGCTGCGGCACGCTCTGCGCCAAGACCCAGACATAATTCTGGTGGGCGAGATGCGTGACCGCGAAACCATGGAGATTGCCCTCAGGGCGGCAGAAACCGGCCACCTAGTGTTCGCCACCCTACACACCCAAGGCGTGGCTGAATCAATCAACCGCATGGTGGACCAATTCGACTCCGCCCAACAAGACCAGATCCGTTCGCAGCTATCCATCACCCTGCAAGGCGTTCTCTCGCAGACTCTCTGCCGCCGGGCGGACGGCAAAGGCCGGGTGGTGGCCACGGAATTGATGCGCGCCACCCCGGCGATTAGGGCCATGATCCGTGAGAACAAACTGCACCAGATCTATTCGGCCCTGCATTCGGGCAAAGACGAGGGTATGCATACCCTTGACCAGTCGTTGGCGGACCTGGTCCGCCAGGGCGAAATCACTTTTGAGGAGGGCCTAGAGACGGCCCGCCAGCCGGAGGAGTTCGCCCGGATGCTGGGCCGGACAACGCGCGTCCAACAGGGCGCCTCCGGTTTGAATAGTCCCTTCGGAAGGATGTGACCAGCTATGGCTGCCACCAAGACCTGGGAATACACGGTCCTCGCCAACGGCGCCACGCGCAACGGCCAAATTGACGGGCCAGACCAACAGACTGTAGCCCGCCACCTGCGTGAGAACGGCCTGACCCCGTTGGCTATCAGTGAGGTCTCGAAGACCGGCCTCAACATGGAGATCAACCTTGGCTCCGGCCGGGCTAAAACTAAGGACGTGGCCGTAGCCATTCGGCAGCTCGCCACGATGGTGAACGCGGGACTGTCGTTATTCAACTCGCTGAACGCCATCATTGAACAAGCCGCCTCGCCCGGTTTGACAGCGGTGCTCCGCGAAGTCGCGGGAGACGTTGAGACGGGCTCTTCCCTGGGCGAGGCTATGTCCAAACACCCGCGGATTTTCTCGCCGGTGACCATTGCCATGATTAAAGCGGGCGAGGCCGGGGGCTTCCTCGACACCGTCTTGGTGTCAGTAGCGGAACAGATGGAAGCGGAACTCCGGCTGCGGCGGGCTGTTACCTCGGCCATGGTGTATCCAATCGTGGTGTTGTGCTTCGCGGGCGTCATCGTCGTGATCATGCTCTTGTTCATCGTTCCGGTATTCCAAGGCATCTTTGACACGGCTGGCAAAGACCTGCCGCTTCCAACGTTGATCTTGGTCAAACTGTCGGCCTTCCTGAGAATTGCCGGTGTTCCGATCCTGGTCGCACTCATCGCTGGTGGCTGGTGGTGGAACCGGCATAAGAATGACCGTGCTGTGCGGCAGAAAGTCGACCCCCTGAAGCTGAAAATGCCGATTGTTGGCGGTCTGATGCTGAAGGTCGCTTTGGCTCGGTTGTCACGGTCGATCGCGACTATGAGCGCTGTTGGTGTGCCTATTGTCCAGACCTTGGAGATAGTTGGCGAAACCGCCGGCAACGTAGTCGTGACTGAGGCTGTCGAACGAGTGAAAGTTCAGGTAATGACCGGCTCTTCGCTCGGCAAGGCGATCTCCGCCGAGCCGATCTTCGGACCGATGATTTCTCACATGGTCTCGGTGGGCGAGGAAGCCGGCGCTCTAGACCAGATGCTCGACAAAGTTGCGGAGTTCTACGACGACGAAGTGACTGCCGCCACGGCCGCGATCACATCGATCATCGAACCCGTGCTGATCGCCTTCGTCGGCGCTATTGTCGGGTCTATCCTGATTTCCCTGTACCTTCCAATCTTCCAACTATCCACCGGTGCCACCCTTGAGTGACCGGGGGCAGGCCCTTCCACAAATGGCGTCCATAGCCCAGGCGGGGCTGGGCTGGACGGCATCGGCCACAGATCCTGCGGCGACGCGCAGGATGACGTTGGGGCTGCGAGGATAGCGGAGGCCTGGTCGGTGTTCGCTGACCGAAAAAACAGAATGGAACTGGACAACCCTTGAACAGGGGTGTAGGCTAGCTCGTTGCGCCGTTCTGTGCCTCATGCCCACTCAATGTTTGAGCTCAAGTGCTGCGCCGCGTGCTTTTATGACTCCGGGAGGGACCTTGGCTGCCTCGCGCATCCCACGTTCAACAGTAGACGCTAACGCACCCCTTAGGGGATCGGGAAGGATTTCCTTCGCGAAGATCCATGAACCATTGGAAGTGCCTGACCTTTTAGGACTCCAACGGGACTCCTTCGACTGGCTGATCGGCAACGAGCACTGGCGTGCTCGTCTGGCCGCCGCGCAGGCGGACGGGACCGGTGGCGTGCCAGAAGTGGCGGGCCTGGAAGAAATCTTCACGGAGATCAGTCCGATCGAAGATTTCAACGAGACGATGGCTCTGGGCTTCAAGGAGAGCCGGTTCGAGCCGCCCAAGTGGACGGCTGAGCAATGCAAGGACAAGGACTTCACCTACTCGGCGCCGCTCTTCGTGACGGCCGAGTTCCAGAACTACAACACCGGTGAGATCAAGTCCCAGACCGTCTTCATGGGGGATTTCCCGCTGATGACGGAGCGGGGCACCTTCATCATCAACGGCACTGAGCGGGTGGTTGTCTCGCAGCTAGTGCGTTCGCCGGGGGTGTACTTCGAGAAGGGCCAGGACAAGTCCTCCGACAAAGACATCTTCTCCGCCAAGATCATCCCCTCGCGCGGAGCTTGGCTGGAGTTCGAGATCGACAAGCGGGACGCCGTCGGCGTGCGGATAGACCGCAAGCGGAAACAATCAGTGACGGTTTTCCTGAAGGCTCTGGGCGTCACCGAACAGGAGATCAGGGCTCAGTTCCGCGACTACCCAACCGTCCTTGAGACCCTGGAACGGGATCATGTCCAAACCCAGGATGAAGCCCTAGTCGATATCTACCGCAAGATCCGTCCCGGTGAGCCGCCAACAACGGAAGCCGGCCGGAACCTGCTGGACACCTTCTACCTGAACTCGAAGCGCTACGACTTGGCGAAAGTCGGCCGCTACAAGGTCAACCGGAAACTTGGCCTGCCCGCGCACACCAAGTCCGCCACCCTGCGGGTCGAAGACATAATCGCCACAATCAAGTATCTGGCGGCGTTGCACGCCGGGCTGAAGACTATGAAGGCCCAGGCCGGTGAAATCCGGGTGGAAACAGATGACATTGACCACTTCGGCAACCGCCGCATCCGGGCGGTCGGCGAATTGATCCAGAACCAGGTTCGGACTGGCCTTAGCCGAATGGAGCGGGTCGTGCGCGAGCGCATGACCACCCAAGACGTCGAGGCGATCACGCCGCAGACCCTGATCAACATCAGGCCGGTGGTGGCTTCTATCAAGGAGTTCTTCGGCACTTCGCAGCTCTCGCAGTTCCTCGACCAGAACAACCCGCTGGCGTCCTTGACCCATAAGCGGCGCTTGTCGGCGCTCGGGCCGGGCGGGCTGAGCCGCGACCGGGCTGGTATGGAAGTCCGCGACGTCCACCCCTCCCACTACGGCCGGATGTGCCCAATCGAGACCCCTGAAGGCCCGAACATTGGTTTGATCGGTTCGCTGGCCACCTACGGGCGCATCAATCCCTATGGTTTCATTGAGACGCCCTACCGGGTGGTCAAGAAGAGCCGGGTGACGGACAACATCCACTATTTGACGGCCGATGACGAAGACCGTTACGTGATAGCCCAAGCCAACGCGCCTTTGAATGACGACGGGACCTTCGCGGAGGATCGCGTCCTGGCCCGCACCCGGGGCGGCGAAGTCGAATTCATCCACCCGTCCGAGATCTCCTATATGGACGTCTCGCCCCGCCAGATGGTGTCGGTGGGCACGGCAATGATCCCGTTCTTGGAGCACGATGACGCCAACCGCGCCCTGATGGGCGCCAACATGCAGCGCCAGGCGGTGCCGTTGCTGAGGGCCGAGACGCCGTTGGTTGGCACCGGCATGGAGTTGAGGGCCGCGATTGACGCCGGCGACGTGATTGTGGCTGAGAAAGACGGCCTGGTGGAGGAAGTCTCCGCCGACTCGGTGGTCGTTGCCAATGACGACGGCACCGAGCGGGTCTACCGGGTCGCTAAGTTCCAACGTTCCAACCAGGGAACTTCTTACAACCAGCGCGTGATTGTTGATGAGGGCGAGCACGTCCGGGCCGGCCAGGTCTTAGCGGACGGTCCGAGCACCGACCGGGGAGAACTGGCCCTGGGCCGCAACCTGCGGGTCGCTTTCATGAGCTGGGAGGGCCACAACTACGAAGACGCCATTATCTTGTCGAAGCGTTTGGTCCAAGATGACGTCCTGTCCTCGATCCACATTGAGGAACATGAGGTTGACGCCCGCGACACCAAACTAGGCCCGGAGGAGATCACCCGCGACATTCCCAACGCCTCGGAAGAATCGCTGTCGGACCTGGATGAGCGCGGCATTATCCGGATCGGGGCGGAAGTCCAGGCCGGCGATGTGCTGGTGGGCAAGGTGACGCCGAAGGGTGAAACTGAGTTGACGCCGGAAGAACGCCTACTGCGCGCCATCTTCGGGGAGAAGGCGCGCGAGGTCCGCGACACCTCCTTGAAGGTTCCCCACGGTGAATCTGGCACGGTGATCGGGGTGAAGGAGTTCTCCCGCGAAGACGGCGATGAGTTGGCGCCCGGCGTCAACCAAGTTGTGCGGGTTCATATTGCCCAACGCCGCAAGATCACAGACGGCGACAAGCTGGCGGGACGTCACGGCAACAAGGGTGTGATCTCAAAGATCCTGCCGGTTGAGGACATGCCGTTCCTGGCGGACGGCAGTCCGGTCGACGTGATCTTGAACCCGCTTGGTGTGCCCGGCCGCATGAATGTGGGCCAGGTGCTGGAGTTGCACATGGGTTGGATCGCCTCGCAGGGCTGGAAGATCGACGAGGCTTCGGCCGAATGGGCGCGCCGCTTCTCCGACAAGATGAGCCAAGGCCAACCGGGCCAACCGATCGCCACACCGGTCTTTGATGGCGTGCGGGAAGACGAGTTGACCGGCTTGCTGGGCTGCACCACCCTGAACCGCGATGGCCAGCGCCTTGTGGGCCAGGACGGCAAGGCGACGCTCTTCGACGGCCGTTCCGGCGAGCCGTTCCCGGAGCCGGTGGCGGTAGGCGAGATGTACATCTTGAAGCTGCACCACTTGGTGGACGACAAGATCCACGCCCGCTCGACCGGCCCGTACTCAATGATCACGCAGCAGCCGTTGGGCGGCAAAGCCCAGTTCGGCGGCCAGCGTTTCGGCGAGATGGAGGTTTGGGCACTGGAGGCTTATGGCGCCGCCTACGCCCTCCAGGAGCTGCTGACCATCAAGTCTGATGACGTGGTGGGCCGGGTCAAAGTCTACGAAGCGATCGTCAAGGGCGAAAACGTCCACGAGCCGGGCATTCCGGAGTCGTTCAGGGTGTTGATGCAAGAGATGAAGTCGCTTTGCTTGAACGTGGACGTGATGTCCGCCGACGGCACCACCATTGAGATGCGCGATTCGGATGACGAGGTTTACCGGGCGGCGGAGGAACTGGGCATTGACTTGGCCCGGCGGCCGGACGCGTCATCGACCATTGACGACATCTGACAACTATTGGCCGGCCGGGCCCCGCCGGTACTGGTCGGCACACAGCAGAGTACATAACAAAGTACGCATAAGGAAGCTAAGGAAGCAGGGACTGACTTGCTCGACGTCAACATCTTCGACGCAATCAAGATTGGCTTGGCCACCGCCGACGAGATCCGTAGCTGGTCGCATGGTGAAGTCAAGAAACCCGAGACGATCAACTACCGCACGCTCAAACCAGAAAAGGAGGGCCTGTTCTGCGAGAAGATCTTCGGCCCCACCCGGGACTGGGAATGCTCTTGCGGGAAGTACAAGCGGGTCCGGTTCAAGGGCATCATCTGCGAACGCTGCGGCGTTGAAGTGACCCGCTCGAAGGTTCGCCGCGAACGGATGGGCCATATTGAACTGGCCGCGCCTGTCACTCACATCTGGTACTTCAAGGGCGTGCCCTCGCGTCTAGGCTACCTGCTGGACTTGGCGCCCAAGGACCTGGAGAAGGTCATCTACTTCGCCGCCTACATGATTACCGAGGTGGATGAGAAGGGCCGCGACGAAGACCTCGAATCGCTTCGCAACGAGATCGAACTGGATAAGAAGAAGGTCTCCACCGACCGTGACGTGGAGATCGAAGCCCGCGCCCAGCGCTTGGAGCAAGACATGGCCGCCTTGGAGGCGGCGGGCGCCAAGAATGACGTCAAGCGGCGCTTGCGCGACTCAGCCGAACGGGAGATGAGCGCCATTAGGCGCCGGGCGGACAAAGACCTGGAGCGCCTAGAAAGGGTCTGGGACCGTTTCCAGACGCTGAAAGTGGCGGACCTTGAAGGCGACGAGTTGCTTTACCGCTCCATGCAGGACCGTTTCGGCTCCTATTTCAAGGGTTCGATGGGCGCCGAAGCGATCCAGCGCCGCTTGCGGACCTTTGATCTGGAAGCTGAGTCGGAATACCTGCGGGAAATCATCAAGACCGGCAAAGGCCAGCGCAAGACCCGGGCGCT
>JAIRNM010000035.1 GCA_031258055.1 Bifidobacteriaceae bacterium | reverse complement strand
CGCCCATACCCGCCGCAAGAAGATCGTGTTCGTCAACGGCTACTACCACGGTGTTGCCATGTGGACTCAGAAAATCGACTACCCCGGGATTATCCCTGAGGACGTCGCGAACAGCCTCTATGTCGACTGGAACGATGTGGCGGGCCTCGAGCGAGTCCTGGCTGAGAACGAAGGAGAAGTTGCGGCGTTCATCGCCACGCCTTACATGCACGGAAACTTCGTTGACAACGAGTTGCCCGCGCCCGGCTACTGGGCCAAGGTGCGCGAACTGTGCGACCAACACGGAATAGTCCTGATCATTGACGACGTGCGGGCGGGATTCCGGCTTGACCTGGCCGGGTCCGACCACTACTACGGGTTCAAAGCCGACCTGATCTGTTTCTGCAAAGCGATCGCCAACGGCTGGAACGTCTCGGCGCTGTGCGGCCAGGACCACCTGAAGACAGCCGTCGCCGGTCTCACCTACACCGGATCGTATTGGCTCAGTGCGGTCCCTTTCGCCGCGGGCATGGCCTGCCTGTCGAAGCTGAAAGAAGTCGACGGCCCCAGCGAATTCGCCGCCAAAGGCCGGGCCGTGACCAAGCTGCTCTGCGAGGCCGCAACGGAGCACGGCTTCAACTTGATAGTTTCCGGCGAACCAGCCTTGTTCTATCTCCGGCTCGCGGACGACGATTCCTTGATTCTGCACCAAGAATGGATTGCCGAATGCGTCAAGCGCGGCATCTTCTTGACTAATCATCACAACCACTTCATCAACCACGCCCTCACGGACGCGGACATCGACTTCACCGCTGAAGTCGCGGCGGAGGCGTTCAAGGCGGTGCGGGGCCGCCATCCCCTCTGACAGATAAGGATCCAAAGTGACACTCGAGAAAACGGAATGGCTGCGGCTTGAGGACAAGGCCAACGACCTGCGCCGACTCACGCTGGACACAACCTATTGGGCCGGTGCCGGGCATATTGGCGGTGCTATGAGCGTGCTTGACATCCTCACGGTGATCTACCACAAGTACCTCAACTACAAGCTGGATGACCCCGCTTGGCCCGACCGCGACCGCGTGATTCTGAGCAAGGGCCACGCGGGAATCGCCTACGCGCCGCTGCTCGCCGACCTGGGCTGGAATGACAAGGAGTTGCTCAAGACTTTCACCCTGACCAACTCACCGATGGGCATGCATCTTGACGCCTCGAAGGTGGTTGGGCTGGACGCTTCGACCGGCTCGTTAGGTCACGGTCTTCCGCTCGCGGCCGGCACGGCCTTGGCTGCCCGCGTCCAAGGCAAAGACTGGTGGGTCTACTGCGTCACCGGTGACGGCGAATTGAACGAGGGCTCCTGCTGGGAGGCGTTCATGACCCTCTCCCACTACCAACTGGACCATGTGATCACTGTGGTTGATCGCAACAAATACATGATCGACGGCGCCACCGAGGAAGTGATGGCACTCGAACCGCTGGCGGACAAGCTGCGGGCTTTCGGGTTGAACGTCATCGAAGTGGACGGGCATTCGTTCGCGGACCTAGCCGACGGCATCGACACCGCCAAAGCCCACGCCGGGCAGCCTTCGGCGATCATCGCTGACACCGCCAAAGGGGCGGGCATCGACTTTATGGAGGGGCAGTACATCTGGCACTACGGCGCCCTCGACGAGGCGATGTACCGAGAAGCCCAAGCGTCCCTGGCGCGGTACTACGAGAAACGAAAAGCCCGCGTCCTAAGAGAGGGGAAGTGACATGGCCAAAGGACTTGTCTACACGGCTGTCGACTCGACCGAGCTGAGCACCGCCGAATACTACGGCAAAGCCTTAGTCGAGTTGGGCGAACAGCACCCGGACGTGGTGGCGCTGACCGCCGACCTTGGCAAATCGACCAAGATCGGCGAGTTCATGAAGCGCTTCCCGGAGCGCTTCTTCAACGTTGGTATAGCGGAACAGAACCTGTTCGGCGTGGCGGCGGGCATGGCCAAGGCCGGTTTGGTGCCGTTCGTGTCTACCTTCGCGCAGTTCGCGGCGTTGCGGGCCGGCGATCAGCTCTCAACCGACATTTGCTACCAGAACGCCAACGTGAAAGTCATCGCGACGCACGCTGGCACTTCCTTTGGCCAGGCCGGCTCCACGCACCACGCCATCTCCGACCTAGGGGTGGTCAGGTCGCTGCCCAATTTGACGGTGATTGTCCCGGCCGATTCGTTCGAGACAGTCAACGCCATCCGGCTTGCTTATGAGACCGCCGGCCCCTTCTACATCCGCATCAACCGGGGCTTCGACCATCTCCTCTACCCTTCGAGCGATTACGGCTTCGAGCTGGGCCGGGCCGTCACGCTACATGAGGGCACCGACATCACGGTCATCGCCTGCGGTTCGTGCGCCTATCAAGCTCTGACGGCGGCCCAGTTCCTGCGGCAAGCCGACGGTCTGTCCGTCCGGGTGATCAATATGCCCACCATCAAGCCGCTCGATGCCGATGCCGTCACCCAAGCCGTCGCCGAGACGCGCCGAGTCATCACGGCCGAGGACCACAACGTCATCGGCGGTTTGGGTTCCGCCGTGGCAGAGGTGGTAGCGGCCAGCGGGAAAGGCTGCGCCTTTAGGCGCCTCGGGATAGCCGACCACTTCGCGCCCATCGGCCTGCATGAAGACATCCTCTCCATTGAGGGGGTCGACTCGAACGGTATCGTCGCGGCTATCCGCGAGGTGATGGGCGCCGACTTCGAGGAGGACGAGAATTGGGAGGACGAGGTCTGATGGCCGTCGCCGAGCCGGACCGCTTGACCAACAAACTGTTCCTGAACTCGGTACTGCCTTTGTTGAAGGTGATCGCGACTGATGTGCCGTCGCTGCGCCAAAAGTTCGAGAACGTGGAAGCGGTCGTCCAGATTTCGGCCCGCGACGGCGCGGGTAAGGTGGCCACCCATTTCGTGATCGCCGCTGGCGTCTGGACGGTCAAGAACGATCAGGCCGCCGACCATCCGGACGTAGAAATGGAGTTCGCTTCTGTCCCCGCCCTGAACGCTTTCTTCAAGGGGACCATCAAGCCGAGCACGTTGCCGTGCCTGAAAGGCGTTT
>JAIRNM010000224.1 GCA_031258055.1 Bifidobacteriaceae bacterium | reverse complement strand
CTCGCCTGCGAGAAGCCGGTGGCCACCTCGACGCCAGCACCATGTGCCAAATCGACGCGGCTCTCAGGCTCCACCTTTTGCTCTAGCCGGCGGCTAGAAGCCCAGACGTTCAGGTGGCCAGGAAGTTGGTTATCCACCACATGATCTGCCTCAAGCAGGCTTTATCGACCGCGCCCGCCTGCGCTTTGACGCGGTCGCGGGAAATTGTCCGGAGCTGTTCGGTCATAGCCCAACACGGCTGGTCCAACGCCAGATTTGGTCCCGCCAGCAGGATGTGGTTGGGCCAACCCCGGTCCACCGTCGTGATGGGCACGGCCCACATGAGGAAGTCCACAGTCCGCAAGTACGATGCCGATGACACGCAGACCGCAGGCCTGTTGCCGCCCTGTTCGTGTCCGGTTGTCGGGTCGAGCCAGGCCCAGACGACGGTTCCGGGCCGCGGCTCACGCATTCTTCAGGTCGGCGAGTTCAGCATTTTCCCAGGCGGCTACATCTTGACGCCAGGAGTCCATTAACTCAGGCGGGGTGGCCGCGATCGCTCGCGCCAAGGAGTCCATCGCCATCTCGCGGTCCGCTAGGTCGGCCAACACGGCGAGATGGGCGCCCAGCGTCCGCTGCCCAGCGGCGGCCTGCCGTTTGAGCCGGTCGCGCAGCGCTGAATCGACCTTAATCGTGGTAGCAGTCATACCGTTAGTATACCGCTGCCTTCAGGCTTACGATAAGAGAGGGATTGGTAGTCGGCTGACTGCGCAGCCGACGAGCAATTGAGCGAGTTCGTTGGCGCCGACTTGAAGCAGTCATTTAGCGGCCGAAGCCGGGGTCGACTTCTTCCGGAGGTAGGCGCCAGAGATGGGCCAGTTCTTCCACGATCACGTCCAAGACCAGCAATCCGAGGTCGCGCGAATCAAAGGCCCGGAACTCAATCGGGCGCCGATAGAGGACAATCCGGTCGGGTTGGCCCTCCGCGGCCGGGAAGGAACGAGCCAGCGGCACGCCGTCCTCCCAGGGCGGCAGGTCGGAGGGCGGGACCTCCTCAACCGCGACTTGGAGGCGGGCGAGTCGGCGGTCCCAGCGCGGCTGCAACCGCCGCAGGGATGCGCGAGTGAATTCATCGAAGCGTTCGGCCCGGGTCAGCGCGGCCGGCAATCCGGGCGGCAAGAGCGGGCCGCGCGGGCCGCGGCCCCGGCGGTCACGGCGGCGGGCGGAGTCGCGCGGCGGCAACCGCTTAGCGGCGGTGAGGTTGCTGGCGGGATCGCGGCGGAACACAATCCCAGGTTACCGGCGTGGCGCGGCTACGCGGTCGAAGCGCCGCGTTACTCTGCCAAGGTGGCTGAGATTCGCCGACGTTGTAAACATGTGGGTTGCCCGGGCGATCCGGTGGCGACCATGACTTACACCTACCGGGACGCGACCGCTGTCCTTGGTCCGCTGGCGGCTGTGGCCGATCCCCATGGTTACGACCTTTGCGCCCGCCACGCCGATCAGGTCGTGCCGCCGCGCGGCTGGGAAGTCATCCGCTTGGCGCCACAGATGCAGCCGGTCGGTCCGAGCGGCGATGAGTTGGCGGCCCTGGCCCAGTCAGTCCGCGAGCGGGGACGCTTGCAGCCGACTGCCGGAACCGGCGGCTACCCCGATGCCGTGGCGGTATCCGGCTCGCGTCACGGCCACCTGCGCTTGGTCCCCAACACCTAGAAGGCCCCACGGAATCTCCTCTCTTCGGTCGGATCTTTGCGCGGCGAGACCCCGAGAGGCAAAACTCGGCTCATTTGTCAAAGTTGCTGTCACCAAGTGATCTAGTGAGCGGCTCCGACCCCAGTCTGCTCCCGGTCGATGCCGCCTAGTCCGGTGAGCGGGCATATGCTTGATCGAATGTTGCCTCTCAGTCCGATCCTAAAGACGAATGATCTCCGTGGAGCGGTGCCGGAGCAATGGGGGACGGATGAGGCCAGGGTGCTGGGAGCGGCCATCGCTCATGCTTTCAGCGAAGCGCCGGCCCTGCTGGTGGGGCACGACATGCGTTTGAGTGGACCAGCCTTGGCGGGAGCCTTGATGGAGGGCGCCAGCGGCCAAGGCCTGGATGTCATAGACCTGGGGCAGGTGTCGACCGACACGATGTACTTCGCCTCGGGGGCGAGGGCCTTGCCGGGGGCAATGCTGACGGCATCGCACAACCCATCGGGCGACAACGGCCTCAAACTGATGCGGCCGGGCGCCAAGCCAGTCGGCCTGGAGTCAGGCTTGAAGGCGATCGTGGCCTGGGCGGACGCCAACCCGAACCCGGCACCGGCGGCGCAGCCTGGCCAAACCGAAGCAGTCGATGTGCTGCCCGAATTCGCCCGCTTCTTACGCCAAGCGGTCGACCTGAGCGGGATCAGGCCGCTGACGGTGGCCGTGGACGCTGGCAACGGCATGGGCGGCGTGGTGACTGAAGCGGTTCTAGGGACGGCCGTGGGCCTGCCGCCGCTGCCAGTGAACTTGGTGCCGCTGTACTTCGAGCCGGACGGCGCCTTCCCCAATCACCTGGCCAACCCGCTCGACCCGGCCAACTTGGAAGACCTGAAACGGGCGGTTATCAGTTCCGGCGCCGACCTCGGACTAGCCTTTGATGGCGATGCCGACCGCTGCTTCGTGGTAGCGGAGAACGGCCAGGCGGTCCCGCCGTCGGTGATCGGCGTGATCATCGCCCTGCGCGAAGTGGCCCGCGAGCAGGCGGCCGGGCGGTCGGCGGTTGTCATCCACAACGCCATCACCTCTCAGGTCTTCCCGGAATTGGTGCGCGCGAGTGGGGCCGAACCGGTGCGCACGCGAGTGGGACATAGCGTCATCAAGCCCGCGATGGCTGACCGCGACGCTGTCTTCGGCGCTGAGCATTCGGGCCATTTCTACTTCCGCGACTTCTTCTACGCCGATTCGGGAATACTGTCGGCGATGCATGTGTTGGCCGCCCTCGGATCCTCAGACCTTCCGCTGAGCCACCTAGCGGAGATATATAGCCCATACGTGTCTTCAGGTGAAGTCAATTTCCGTGTCTCAGACCCGGCGCATTCGATCCAGAAGGTCCAGTCCGCCTACGCCGACGATGCCGCCCGCGGCACGGTGATACTCGACGCGCTGGACGGGCTGACCGTCAACCACTGGGCGAATCTGCCGCGCTGGTGGGCTAACGTCCGTCCGTCCAACACCGAGGCACTGCTGCGGCTCAACGTGGAGGCGGAGGACGCGGACGTGATGGTAAAAGTGCGCGACGGCATGGCCGGACTGATCCGAGAGGCGGGCTGAGCGGTGGAGGAGTGGGTCCGCCAAGCGCTGCGGTGCCCCGCTTGCCAAGGTGAATTGATTGACCGTCCAGGTCAATTGGTTTGCCCGGCTTGCCGCCTGGCCTACCCGGTGCGCGACGGTATCCCGGCACTGCTGGCCGGGCGGGCTGTCGAATGGGAGGCAACGGAATGAATTCAGCTCCGATTGAAACGCTGGTCAACACCGATATCGCGGAAAACGCTCCGCTGCCGCCAGAGATCGATTATCTGGCTGGGCGCTACGCGGTCCGTGACTTGAGCTTGGCCGAACAGGGCCGCAGCCAAATCCGTCTGGCCGAACAGCAGATGCCGGGTTTGATGGCTTTGCGCCAGGAATTCGGCCCGCGCGCGCCTTTGGCCGGGGCTAGGATCACCGGCTCTTTGCATATGACCGTCCAGACGGCGGTGCTGATTGAAACGCTCATCGCCTTGGGCGCCTCAGTCCGTTGGGCTTCTTGCAACATTTTTTCCACCCAAGATGAAGCGGCGGCGGCTGTTGTCGTCGGCCCGGAAGGGAGCCTGGACAATCCGACCGGTCCCGCTGTCTTCGCTTGGAAAGGTGAGTCGCTTGATGCCTACTGGTGGTGCACTTGGCAGGCCCTTTGCTGGCCCCAGAGCAGCGCAAGCGGTGCGGCTGGGGGCGGCGACGGCATCGGGCACAAGGGGGGTGGACAGGCGGCGATAAGTGGCCCTGACCTGGTTGTCGATGACGGGGCGGACGCGTCTACGCTACTGGCGGCGGGCGCCGAATTCGAGGCGCTGGGCGAAGCTTCGCCCGCTTACCAGGCGTTGGCGGGAAGCTTGGAAGGGCAAGTGGTGCGGGCGCTGCTAAGCCGTGCGGCGGTCGAAACGCCGGGGGTCTGGACGCGGCTGGGGAATGCCGTCAAAGGCGTCAGTGAGGAAACCACCACTGGCGTGCATCGCCTAACCGAGTTGGCGGACCAGGGCAGGCTGAGTTTCCCGGTCATCGACGTCAACAATTCAGTCACCAAATCGAAGTTCGACAACATCTACGGCATCCGCCATTCGTTGCCCGATGGGTTGGACCGAGCCACGGACGTGCTGATTGGCGGCAAAGTCGCGGTCGTGGCTGGCTACGGCGATGTTGGAAAAGGGGCGGCGCAGGCCCTGCGCGGCCAGGGCGCCCGTGTGATCGTCAGCGAAATCGATCCGATCTGCGCGCTGCAAGCGGCGATGGATGGATTCCAAGTCGCGCGAATCGAGGACGTGGTGGCGGCCGGCGATTTCTTCATCACCGCCACCGGCAACTGCGGTGTGATTACAGCCCAAAACATGTCCCTGATGAAGGACAAAGCCGTGGTTGGGAATATTGGGCATTTCGACAATGAGGTAGACATTGCCGGGCTGGGGGCGTATCCCGGCGTGCGGCGGTCGCGCGTCAAAGACCAAGTCGACGAGTGGGTTTTCCCGGACGGGCACAGCGTGCTGGTGCTTTCCGAGGGGCGCTTGTTGAATCTGGGGAACGCGACCGGCCATCCCAGCTTCGTGATGTCTTGCTCCTTCACCAACCAGGTGCTGGCCCAGATTGATCTTTGGACGGCTCAGCCTGGTCAGTACAGGCCAGGCGTCTACCGGTTGCCGAAGGCCTTGGATGAGAAAGTCGCCCGTCTGCATCTGCCCGCCCTGGGTGTCGCTCTGACGGAGCTAACCCCAGCTCAGGCCCGCTTCCTGGGCGTCCCGATGGACGGTCCCTTCAAGCCCGAATACTACCGCTACTGAGCTATCGGCCCGCTGCTCCGCCGCAGACTTCGGAGCCCCGGACCCGGCGGGTTTTCTGCCTATAAGTGTTTGACCCCCACCGGCCGCCGTGTGACAATTGAGTGTCGTTTGTCATCCAGGAGGGCTAAAATGAGATATGTACCAGTTCGGGAGCTGCGAACTTCGCCCACCGCAGTGTGGGACGCGCTTGGGACTGATGGGCAATTTGTGCTGACGAACAACGGGCGCCCTCAAGCGTTGGTAATCGGGGTTGATTCGGAATCCTTGACGGCCACCATCGAGGATGTCCGCCAGGCGCGTTTAGCGCGATTGGTCGCCGCACAGCAGGCTGCTTCCGTAGCGGCGGGCCTGGACCACCTGACGATGGACCAGATCGACGCCGAAGTCACGGCCGCTCGGAAGGCCCGCCGTGCCCGCTCCTGAAGTGACCAGGGGCCGGGTGGTTCTTGACACCAACGTGGTTGTGTCCGCTTTGCTATCGCCTTTTGGACCGCCCGCGCGGCTGCTCGCCATGGCCCTGGCGGGCACTCTCATTCCGTGCTACGACGGGCGGATCTTGGCCGAATACGCCGAAGTGCTCGCCCGCCCCAAGTTCGCCTTTGATCCCGCGGTTTCAGCGGCTGTGATCGACCGGATTCAGTTAACCGGCTTGGCCGTCGCCGCCCGGCCATGCCATATTCACCTTCCTGACGAGGACGACAGACCGTTCCTGGAGGTCGCTGAGACCGCTCTCGCGATTTTGGTTACCGGCAACTTGAGGCATTACCCAGGTGTCGGCCGCGCCGTGGGGGTGGCTGAGTTCATCGACCAGGCCGGCTGAGACCGCCGCCTACAGTTTTGAGTGTGACCCAAGCGCCGCTCGCCCTTGTCTTTGTCTTCCCTGGTGTCAACCAGCTTGATGCGGTCGGCCCGGCTGAGGTCTTCACCGCTGGGTCAAAGATGGCGCCGTTAACACTTCGTCCGGTGTGTCCGCTGGCATCGACATGGCCTTGGCCTTGGTGGCGGAGGTTTCTGGCCCATCCACGGCGGCCCGCTCCCAGCTCAGGACGCAATATGCGCCGGAGCCTCCCTTCGCCTTTGGCTCGCCCGCGAACTGCCCGCCCGAACTGGTCGCAGACCTCCTGGCCGAAACCCGGTCAAGACGCGCGCCGATAGTGGCGGCTGCCGCTGCCAACCTCACCCAAGGCCCCAGCAATGGTTAACCACTCACCGGCGAGGCGGCCCGCACGGTGGGTCCGGTGACTATTGGGTGACGTCAGGCGAGGCATCCCATGGGCACTATATGGACGCCATCGGGTCGGGTGTGAGCCAGGCCCGAGCCCGTTATTACAAGCAGCGCCGCAGGTGGCCCAACACGGGCCTGATCAATGTTGGCAGCGAAACGCTTGAGTGATTCGGCGGCTCGGTCCGCCGCGCCGAATCCAAGTTTGATCTCACAAGCGATCCACCCGTAACGGGGAAACTCGATGATGGCGTCAGCCTCTAGTCCGTTGGAATCCCGGTAGTAGCTCACCCTGCCTCGGGTGGAAGTCGCGTAAACACGTAGATCGTGGATCACTGCGGACTCGAATAGGAGTCCCATGTATTCCAGGTCCGCCACAAGCTGGGGAGGCGTCAGTCCCAGCGCGGCGCAGCACAGCGAAGGGTCTGCTAGATGCCACTTAGGGCGCTTACGCAAGCGGGCGCTTGAGCGGATATGAGTGTTCCAAGCCGGGAGATCCTCCAAGACCATCAATTCGCGGAAGGCTTCAAGGTAGTCGGCAATAGTCTGGTCCGCGAGTGGCCCAGCAGCACCGCCAGCGTCGCTGGCGAGCGTAGCCAGGGACGCCTCAGTTGAGACATTGCGGGCCAAGGACTCCAATGTGGCTCTGATTTTGGCGGGGTCGCGGCGTACCCCCCGCGCGCGGCTCGCGTCGGATTCGACCAGCAATTCGAAGTAGTTCGCATTGGCTTCCTCTGCGGCCGCCTGGCCTAGTCCCAGGCTGCCGGGCCAGCCACCAACCGCGAGGTGGTCGGCGAGCGAGTCCAAGTCCAGGTCGCTCTCAGTGGGTTGAACCGGTTTTCCTTGCGCTAGGTCCGCGAGTCTGACTGTTCCTTCCGACCAGCCCAGTTCCGCCCATGACATCGTGCGCATATCGATCAAGCCAAATCTGCCAACACCACTGTGAAGGGTCTCCCTCACCTTCTTCGGCGGAGTTGAGGAGCCCGTCAAGATGAACTTGCCTTTGGCATGGCGGCGGTCAACCTCGCGCCGGACAGCGTTCCAAATGCGTGGTTGGACCTGCCATTCGTCAATCAGCCGCGGCGTCTCGCCGCGGAGCAGCAGGCCGGGTTCTGCTTCCATAGCGGCGCGGACGCGGGGGTTGTCTTCAACCGCCAATTCGCTGCGGCTGTGGTGTCTACCGGTCTCCGTCTTGCCGCAGCCCTTGGGGCCGCGTATCAACACGGCGCCCGCTGCCTTGAGTTGACTCTCCACCACAGAGTCGATGACCCGCGGAACGTATTCCATGACCGGAGTCTAGCATCGGATAGGGCGTTTGCAGGGTGTTCAGGTGCGGATTTGCAGGGTGTTCAGTTGGGCATTTGCAGGAGGTTGAATGGGCAATTCGCAAGTTGGGCGGTCCGTAAACGGTGCCCTCCGCGCGGTGCGGCGAATCGGACCGCGAACGGTCGAAGTGCGGACGGGGTCCGATTCGGCACATTTCGTCGGTCCGCCGTCACTTGGGTGTTTCGCCAGGTCAGCGCCGAGAATCTGGTCGCATGGGGTCAGCTCTGGGCCCTTGAGTTTGAGAGCGATTGACCTAGCCTGGACGTTTCGGGGAATAGGACAAGGCGTGGCGCGAAGCGTCGGGGAAGAAGGGATTGAAGTTTGCTCAGTGCACCGCCGCTTCCCAAGACCCTCGAGCCGACCGTCCTTTTGACGCTGGCCGATCCGCCTGAACTACCAGGATTGAGCGGTGGTGAACCGGTCGGTCGCTTCGGCCGCCTGTTCCGTTTCACTGACACCGCCACCGGTTCGCCGCGCCTAGTCAAAGTTGGTTCCGCCACCGAGATCGGAGCCGAAAGAGACGCCCTCGCCCAACTGGCGGAGGTCCGAGGCATTGCGCACCTGGTTGACCATCATTCCCTTAGTGACGGACGTGCGGCGCTAGTCACGGAGTTCGTGGTTGGAACCACCATCGCTGAAATGATCGCGGCGGGCGCCCGGCCTTGGGATCGGTCGGTCCGGATTGTTTTGGCCTTCGCCAAGATACTCGGGGCGGTCCACGCGAGGGAGATCATTCACGGCGGTATCCGTCCCGACCATCTGATCCTGGGCGGCGAGGGCCCGGCGGTGGTGGAATTCAGCTATGCCGTCAAGGCTGGCGCGCCGTACCGGGCGACGGGCGCGCAAGTTGACTGGGCATGTCCGCGAGCTGTTGACGATGGCTGCCCAGCCTGGCCTGAGCAGGACGTTCATGCGCTCGCCAACGTGCTACTTGGCCTAATCGTGGGCGAAACAACCGGTCACAGCGCTGAGGTCCGCGCTTTGGATCGCTCAGCGGACGTTCCTACCGATTTAGCTCAAATAATCAAGCGGGTTTTGGCCGACACAGGGGAGCGGCAGTCCACGATGGCTGAGTTCTCCGCCGCCTTGGCCGGAGTTCTGGCCAGGACTCTGTACGGTGTGCTGGACCAGCCCGTTCCGTCCGCGCCACCAGCAGCGCCGGTCGAACTGGCGGAAGCGCCTCAGTCGCGGCCCCTTCCCGCCGCGAGTGTCGCTGCCGATACCCGTGCCGATGCCGTCCACGCCGCCGATCCGGACCCGGCGCGCACAATGCTGGCCGAGCTTGGACCGGACGAAGCCTTATCCCCGCCGCTCTTAGCAACCACCGCCCGGCCTGGAAGCAGCGCCACTGACCAGTCAGTTCCGCGCCCAACCCAGCTACCGGTACGGGCGCGAATCCGACCGCGCTCAAGCGGCAAGTTCGACGCGGACCGGAATCCACCTCTGGGCGGTGACCTAGCCTCCTCCGCCGACCAGGGA
>JAIRNM010000003.1 GCA_031258055.1 Bifidobacteriaceae bacterium | reverse complement strand
GAACTGTGCCGCCTGCTCGCCGGCCCCTCGGCGGGCGGGCACGGCTGCGGCCGGTGTGGGTGACTGGACGGCATCGGCCGCTCCTTGGTCGTTGGGGCAACTGCGATTAGCTGTCATCTCCCAAAGCTCGCGGACGGCGATCAAGCCAACCGAGTCGGCCACCATGCGGGCGGCGCCGAGGTCGCCGTGAGCCCAAAGGCGGACGCGGGGCGTGTCGGCGGCCAAAGTGCGGACGATAGCCTTCGCCAAACCGAAGCGGCGGTGTCCGGGAGCGACGGCCAACTCGGCTGACAGCCCCTCCCCGTCGCGTTGCGAATAGCCCGCCAAGTGACCGCCCTTCCAAGCCAGGACGTGGCTGACCGATGGATCGCCGTCACGCAGCGCTAGCAGCGGCGCTTCGCTGATGGCTTCAACGCCGTCATATTCATGGACTTGGCGGGCCAGGTCCAGGGCTTCGCGGCGCACCGCGACCTCCAACGGGCCAACAATTTGTTGAATCGCTTCGTGTTCGACAACCATCATGATTTCCCCCGAGTTGCTATTCCAGTTTGCCTCGCCGCCAGCTAACGGCGGCTCGTTCTAAAGCTTCGGCTGTGGACAGCAAGCTTTCCGCGCGCCGCGTCACCCGACTCGCTTCGGTTGGGCCAACATCGTCCAGCCAGTCGGCGTCTAGGGCCGACCCGGTCGACAAAATGCGGGCGAAAGCCCCCGCCCGTTCCAAGGCCACATCCAGTTCGCCCGTGAACAGGCCGGAAAGGACCGAATCTGCCAAAGCCTTCATTTCCTCTGGCCCAGGCGGGTCTACCGCACCCGCTACGACTCGGGCCACTTCTTGGCGGCGCTCACCCATTTTGTAGCGTTCCGCGACCGTGCGCGGGTCGCGCCGGACCCATTCCCTCAGCGCGTACATGCGCCAGAGGGCACCGGGCAGGGAGTCCGCCGCTGATCGCGCCCAGAGCTGGGCCAACGTCTCAATGCCTTCGTTTTCCACTAGCTCAACCAGGCGCTGAGTTAGAGCGGGGTCGCTTGGGGCTTGATTGCGTGCCCTCGCTATCAGACCCTGGGCGCTGGAATGGGCCAGTTCTGTCTCCAGCGCCGGATCCATCCCGCCGACCAGCTTGTCGGCGTCAACTGGGTCCAGCATGGCTGGGCGGCGGAATCGGCGAACTTCATTCACCTATCAAGGGTGCCACAGGTGGGACCGGCCAAGACGGGGTATGCGGTCCCTATCAGGGATTTTGGATGTGTGATCTTCGACACCCCGCATGGCCATGGGGTGATGTGTTAGGATTGCACGGTTGCCTTGGCGAGGGAAGCCTCAATGTGAGCTTCCGTGATCGACTTGTGCGCGGCATTGGCCAATGACGCTGATGGGACTGAACCCGGACGCGGCGGTGGAACAGTGACCTCGGCCCGGGCTGGACAATCGGCACCGGGCGGACGTGGAAACAACTCGCCTGGGGCCCCGACTAAAGACAAGGAGCCCACACTATGGCTGAAACAATTCTCAAATCGCAGCCCCGCGACGAGTTCGGCAAGGGCGCCGCGCGCCGCACCCGCCGGGCGGGCCTAATTCCTGCCGTGATGCATGCGCGGGGTGAAGAACCCATCCATATATCGTTGCCAGGGCATGATGCTTTCCTGGCACTGAGGCACGCCAACGCCGTTCTGACAATAGAGATCAATGGCGCCAAGACATTGACCATTGCCCGAGAGATTCAACGCAACCCGATCAATGATGTGATTGAGCACGTCGACCTGCAGATCATCAAGCGGGGCCAGAAGATCGAAGCGGCGGTGCCGCTGCACATTGACGGCGAGCCAGTGACCGGCCTGGCGATCCTCGATTCGCAGGAGTTGCAGGTGCGGGCGGAAGCCACCGAAGTCCCCGAAGTAATCTCCATTTCAGTGGACGGACTGCACGACGGCGACACCATCCGGATTCGCGACTTGGTCCTGCCAGAGGGTGTCGAACCGTTGGATGACCCAGACACGAACGTGGTGACCATCACAGCGCCGCAGAGCGAACAAGTCGAGACGCCGCAAGCAGAATTGGCTGAAGCGCTCGAAGAAGAATGAATCGGCGTACCGTAGTTGAACTGTGAGCGATATTTGGTTGGTGGTCGGCCTCGGTAACCCGGGGCCAAGCTACGCGAATAATCGCCACAACCTCGGTTTCATGACGGTGGACGTCCTGGCCAGCCGGTCCGGGGCGTCCTTCGCCCGCCGCGCTCACGGACTGGCCCTCGCGGCGGCCGCACGAATAGGTGTAATGCCCGGCGGCGCGCCCGGTCCCAGAGCTATCCTCGCGAAGCCCTTGAGTTTCATGAATCTCTCCGGCGGCCCCACCGCCGACTTGGTCAACTACTTCGGGGTAGACCTGGGCCAGGTGATCGTAGTTCATGACGACCTTGATCTGCAGCCCTGGCAGGTTCGCCTCAAACGCGGCGGCGGCGAGGGCGGCCACAACGGGTTGCGCGACATCTCCAAAGCCCTAGGCAGCAAAGATTACCTGCGCGTTCGCCTCGGTTTAGGTCGCCCGCCCGGCCGTCAAGACGCCTACTCCTATGTCTTGCAGGACTTCCCTTCTTCGCAGCGCCCCGACGTGGCTTTGCTTGTGAACAAGGGGGCCGATGCCGTCGAACACATCATCCGCGAAGGTCTAGCTTCCGCCCAGTTAGCTTTCCACACCCAGCGGAGCGAGGAGCAGCCATGACTCTGAGCTACCTGCCGGACCTGTTGGCTGGGGACCCAGGGCTAGTTGAGGTTCAAGACCGGGCCCGGGCGCGCGCTGAGTTCGAACCGGGCCAGAGAGATCATGTCAACATCTTGGCGGTTGAAGGGGTGCGCCCGGCCGTGGTCGCGGCGATTGTCCGGGCCGTTGGCGAGAGTCGACTCGAAAACGCAAGGGGCTCCGGGAAGGAAACAGGGCCTTACCCGCCCGTCGTGGTCATAACGGCCTCAACTAGCGCGGCAGAGGACCTGGCTGAAGCAGTCCGGGCAATGCTGCCAAAAGACCTCGTCGCCGTTCTACCAGCTTGGGAAACCCTGCCGCACGAGCGGCTCTCGCCCCGGGCAGACACAATTGGGCGGCGGACGGCCGTGTTCAGGCGTCTGGCTCATCCCGAAGCAGCCGGACGGCGCGGGCCGATCGAACTTCTGATCACGCCATTACGGTCGGTGTTGCAGCCGGTGGTGGCGGGTCTCGGCGAGATCGAACCAGTCAAGTTGAACACAGGCGACCAAGCGGACCTCTCCAAGGTCGCTGAGCGACTCTCGGAATTGGCTTACACCAGAGTGGATATGGTCACCCGCCGGGGTGAGTTCGCCGTCCGCGGCGGCATCTTGGATGTCTTCCCGCCGAGCGAGGATCACGCCGTCAGGGTCGATTTCTGGGGCGATGAGGTCGACGAGATCCGCTACTTCGCGGTTCTCGACCAGCGTTCATCTGATTTGGTCCCTGATGGCCTGTGGGCGCCCGCCTGCAGCGAACTGCTACTCACTGACTCGGTGCGAGCCCGCGCTAAGGCGCTGATGGGGCAGTTGCCTGGTTTGACGGACATGCTGGACCGGATCGCTCATGGCGTCGCGGCCGAAGGCATGGAATCGCTCGTCCCGGTGCTGGCAGACGGCCTCACTCCGGTCCTGAAGTTAGCGCCGCCGGGCGCGTTGATGGTCTTCTGGGATCCGGAAAGGCTCCGGCGGCGGGCTGAGGACCTCGCCTCGACCGCGGCTGAGTTCCTGGAGGCGGCCTGGG
>JAIRNM010000001.1 GCA_031258055.1 Bifidobacteriaceae bacterium | reverse complement strand
TAGCTGGGACGGCGTCGGACACCCCGAATGGGTGGGTCTCGACAATTTCCTTCAAATCGCGCGAGATCCTGCTCTGTACCGCTCAGTCGGTCACGCGCTAGTCCTGATCGTTTTCTTTTGCGCGATCCCAGTCTGCCTCGGTTTGATCATGACGGCGCTGCTGTTGGGAAGAGTCCGTCGAGGCCTGACGTTCTTCCGGACGGTGTTCTTTCTTCCGCAGGTGCTGCCGCTAGTGGCGGTTGGCATCACATGGCGTTGGCTATACGCAGAGTCGGGCGCTGTCAATCAGATGCTTGACGCCATCGGACTAGGATTCCTGACGCGAGCATGGTTGGGAGAATACAACACAGCACTCTTCGCCCTGGGCTTCATCGGTACGTGGACAATGAGTGGTCTGTGCATGATGCTCTTCCTCTCGGGGGCGCAGAAGATCGACTCGTCTCTGTATGAGGCGGCTACCATCGACGGGGCCGGGCCAGTCCGCCAGTTTCTCTCCGTCACCATTCCAGGTGTTCGAAAGGAGATCACCATTGCTTCCGTCATCACCACGATTGCCGCTTTGGCGAGTTTCGATCTTGTCTTCGTGACAACCAACGGTGGCCCCGCCAACCAGACCACGGTGCCGACTCTGCTGGTCTACCGGCTTGCATTCAATGAAGGACGTGTCGGCACTGGTGCCGCGTTAGCTGTCACTCTGACGGCGCTCGTCATTGGTTTTGTGGCCATCATCCGCCGCCTGGGACCCGATGAGGCGTCATGATCGCATCGCCCCGCTGGATTGGTCTGCGCTACGCTCTGTTGGTCGGCTTCGCGCTGATGATTCTGACGCCGTTCGTGAGCCTCGTACTAGCGTCCTTCCATGAATCGGGCTCTGCGGTGACGGGGCTGAGTATCCCGGAAACATGGCACTGGAAGAACTTCCGCCTGGCATGGGAGCAGGGCGGATACTCCAACCTGATGCGATCGAGCTTTATCATCTCCGTCGGGGTTGTTCCGCTGGTTGCCATATGCGCGACGTTGGCCAGCTACGCAATTGCGGTGCTCAAAGTGTGGGGAGGACGGAACCTGTCCCTGGTGTTCGTCTTGGGGCTCACACTGCCCGTTGAGATGGTGGCGGTCGCCCTGTACTTCAACCTTCGCAACGTGGGAATGACCGACAGCTACCTGAGCGTGATCCTGGCCGAGGCCGGGTTGTTCCTGCCGTTCAGCATCTACTGGATGCAAGCGCACTTCTCCAGCCTCCCAGAGGAACTCGTTGAAGCGGCGCGGATCGACGGAGCGCCTAACTTGGCCATCTTGACCCGAATTCTTCTGCCTGTCTCATGGCCGGCAATCACCACAATGGCAGTGCTGGTGTTCATGTGGTCCTGGAACCAGTTCCTGCTGGTCATTGTCCTGATGCAGACCCCATCCATGCGCACATCACCGGGCGGACTGGGCTTCTTCGTCGGCCAATACTCGACAAACGTGCCGCTTCTGGCAGCCGCGACGATCATTACGGTCTTACCAATCGTGGTGGTCTACCTGGTCTTCCAGCGCAACTTCGTGTCAGGACTCACCCAAGGAGCCGTGAAGTGAGCATCCACAACCTCATTGCAGGTGCCGTCCCGGAGTGGGCCTCCGCACTGGACGGTCTCGCGCGGCGAGTGCTCGGGGAGATCTCTGGACAGGTGAGCTTTCGCCTGCTCGAGAATGAACGACGCGGGTTCTCGTACGAGGCGTCTGGCGGCAGGCTGCGAGTTGCCGCCACGGATGCCACTGGCGCAGCTGTCGGGCTGCACCACTACCTTCGTCATAGCTGTGGAGCCTCTGTAAGTTGGGACAATCCTCGCCCACGAGCTCTGGACGCACTCCCGGACGGTTTCTCGGCAGTTCGAGAGGCCAGAATCGATGAAGTGTACTACCTCAACTTCTGCACATTCGGCTACACCACTGCCTGGTGGGGCTGGACAGAGTGGGAGCAAGAGATTGACTGGATGGCTCTGCATGGAGTAACGACTCCCTTGATGGCTGTTGGGCACGAAGCGGTCATCGAACGGGTCCTGCGCGATCATGGCATGCATCCGAAGATTGTTGAGGAGTTCTTATCCGGGCCCGCTTATCTTCCATGGTTCTTCATGGGTTGCCTGGAAGGATTCCCCGGCCCGCTGCCAGCAGGTTGGATTGACGCTCACCGAGGTCTCGGGGGACTAATCCTGAAGCGTCAGCGAGAGCTGGGCATGAGTCCCGTACTGCCCGCCTTTACCGGACACCTACCACTGGCAATGGCGGACGGACTGACAGAACGGGACTGGCAGGGGCATCGAACGCATTTCCTAGATCCAGACGATCCCCTATTCCGCCGAATCACCGCCGACATCGTAGGTGTGCAGCAGGAGTTCTGGGGCACCGATCATCGCTACGCGTCAGATCCTTTCATTGAGATAGTGCCGGGGACCGACGACCCCGATTATCCGGGCAGGGTTGCGAGAGCGATCCTCGATGGCCTGCACGACGCGGATCCAAAGGCACTCTGGTATCTGCAGACCTGGCCGTTCGCGTACCAGAGCGACTTCTGGAGTAGAGCGCGGGTGGACAGGTTCCTCAGCGCACTCCCGCGCGGCCGCGTCGTGCTGCTTGATCTCTGGGCAGAAGCGGCACCTCAGTGGCGACGGTTCTCAGGCTTCTCGGGCCAGCCGTGGTACTGGTGCGCACTGCTGAACTTCGGCGGCCGCAACGATCCCATCGGTAACCTGACGGGCGTCGCCGATCAGATCACCGACGCGTTCAGATCGGCCCATCCTCCTTCAGGAATCGGCCTCTCCATGGAGGCGACACGCACAACGCCAGTCTACTTCGAGCGCGTTCTAGACCCCGCGCGGGATAACACGCCTCTGCACGATTGGCTTTCGGGATGGGTTAACCAGCGCTACCGGCTGAGCGATCAGTACCGCTCGGGCCTTGCCGTTCGCGCCTGGCAGGGCCTCGCCGACACCGTCCTGGACAGCGGTGACTACTTGATCTTTCCGGAGACTTTCAACGGTCTAGTCAATCGTCGGCCATCCGCTGACCTGACGGATAACATCGTCCGACTGCGCGACGGCATCGCCGGTCTTCTCTGGTATGAGCCCTCCACGTTGACGGACGCGTGGAGGGCTCTGATCGAGTTGGCTGAGATGACGCCCGAGATGGTAGCTGGTCCGCTGGGCCGTGATCTCGTAGAGATCGCGCACGCCGTCCTGCCGCGTTATGCCGAACTGTGTTTTCTCGTCGCCTTTGACCCCAAAGGTCCGGGTGGCCCGGCCAACGCGCAGCGATACTTCCAGGTACTCGACGATATCGACGAACTGTTGGCCACTCGCGCCGAGTTCCGTTACACCAGTTGGGAGAGAGCCGCCCTAGCCTGGGCTCGGGACCCGGAGGGAGAGCGAATCCTGCGAGACAACGCTCGGCGGCTAGTGACAGTCTGGGGCCGTGTCGGCGATGAGACTCTCGACGACTATTCTGCACGGCTCTGGTCCGGACTGATGCGGTACTACAGGGGACGCTGGCAGATATGGGACGAGTGGCGCAACGACCCCGTGGCGCTCGAAGCGAGGCTGCGTGACCACGAGGAGAGGTTCCTGAAGGAGGGCACCGCCGACACTTCACCGAGCGCCGATACCGTCAGTTGCTCGCGCCGACTGTTCGCTCGGTATGCCGAACCCTTCCAGCATGCTGTGCACGCCTTCCGTACCGCCTACGAGAACGCGGACGGTGGTTGAAAGACAATGACGGGCCCGAGCAGGCCGCCGACTGAAGGCAGGAACACACAGACCCGAGAACTCGACACCGTATCGGTGGACAAGCGGGTCGCGATGATTCTCAGAGAGGACGCTGTAGCGGTCGACGCAGCCCTTGGTGTTGTTTGCGACCTTGCTGTCCTCGTGAATGCCGCCGTGGAGCGGGTGCGACTCGGCGGCCAGATTCATTATGCGGGCGCTGGAGCTTCCGGTCGGCTCGCGATGCTGGACGCAACCGAGGCGACTCCCACCTTCGGAGTCGAACCGGACCTGATTCAGGCGCACTTCCCTGGAGGTGTGGGAGCTCTGGTCGACTCCACTATTGATCTGGAAGACGGGTTGCATGTGGGCCGGTCCGATCTCAGCGGAGTCGCCCCGAACGATGTGGTCATCGGAATCACCGCCTCTGGGCTCACTCCCTATGTCCGGGGCGCTCTTGAAGAGGCAAGACGACGTGAAGCGCTGACTGGTCTAATCACATCCAACCCGCTCTCGCCTCTTCTACCTCTTGCCGAAATCGCCGTCGTGGTCAATACCGGCCCGGAAGCGCTGATGGGATCTACCCGTTTGAAGGCTGGCACCGCCGCAAAAGTGGTGCTCAACGCCTTCTCCACCGCCGTGATGATCGGACTGGGGAAAACCTACTCCAATTTCATGGTGGGCCTCGTCGCCACCAACGACAAGCTCCGCGAGCGATCGGCACGGATCCTCGTCGAAGCCACCGGATCGTCCCAGGCCGAATCGCGAGCGATGCTTGCCGAAACCTCCGGCGCGCTCCCGCTGGCGCTGATCCGACTGCTGTCCGACGCTTCGACCGAAGAGGCGGAGGCGGCATTGGCTCGTTGCGGCTCCGTCCGGTCCGCCTTGCGTGACTTGAGCGGTGACGCCCAGTGACCACAGGGGCGCTGGTTGGCATCGACATCGGAGGCGGCGGGATCCGCACCAGGGTCCAGGCCGGGTGCCGCATCGCCGAGCATCGGCATGACGGCGCTGTGCCCCGAGCCGGTGGGAGGGTGGACGGAGCGTTGCTCTGTGATCGGATCCTCAGTGATCTCGCCTTGGTCCTCACCGAGGTCGGCTCCCGCCGGGTCTCTAGTCTGGGTATCGGGATGACGGGTATCCCAGGACTAGTGGATGATCCGTCGGTTTTCGACAAGCGACTGCGTGGGCCACTTGGGCTGGGGTGCTTGACGGTTGCGAGCGACGCGGTGACAACACATCTAGGTGCGCTCAATGGGCAGGATGGCGCAGTAGTGGCTGCTGGTACCGGCGTGGTCACCTTCGGCACTGACCACCGCACAATTTTCCATCAGGTTGACGGATGGGGCTACGCCCTCGGAGACGAAGGCAGTGGCGCATGGATCGGACGCGCAGGGTTAGAGGCCGCGCTACGCGCCGCTGACGGGCGTATGGGGGGGTCGCGAGTTCTGTATCAACTAATGAGCGAGCAGTTCGGGACTCCTCTCGATCTGCTCGCCGCGGTCTATCCTTCCTCTTCTCCCGGTCACGTCCTCGCTTCATTCGCTCCGGCCGTGGAGCGTGCGGCCCGTGCTGGGGATTCGATTGCTGAAGCAATCTGGCGAGAGGCTGGGACGGCCCTCGGGCGAGCCGCCGTGGCGGCACTGGAGGGCTTGTCGCCTCGGGTGTCGTGGGGAGGCAATCTGTTCCGTGCCGGGGAACTCCTCATGGCGCCATTCAGAGAAGAGTTGCTTCGCCTTGTGCCCTCAGCGCAACTGCGCGCCCCGGTGGGCAGTGGCCTCGGCGGTGCTCTCCTGCTGGCCAGGCGGGCGGCAAAGGGTGAAGTCGTCGCAAATCCGCTGCACATGCACGTCTTCGGCCAGGGTTAGGCATCTCCTTCTTGACCCGAATTGGGTCCGTGTGCCTAACCAAAGACCAAGCCGCCATCCACCTCGAATGGATCGAAAAGGACCGGAGCATACGCGCCATCATCACTCGAATGCGAGCGGCGGCTCAATAGAAGAGACGTTCGAAGACTGCGCGCGCCCTTCGAGCCACCCGCGCCCGGTCCTGCGTCAACTCGGTACTAGCCGACCGGTCGTAACCCATCAGCCCGGCCACACCGCGCAAGGCGCTCGGGTCAGACGGTATGACATCGCTGGAGGCGCTGAGCCGTCCGGTCCACAGCACGTTGGCGTTCCTAATCGACATTGCCTGCATCCACGATTCGATCAGAACGTGAGCGTCGGCCGGATCGATTAGTTCACATTCGACCGCTGCCTCAAGCGCCTCGACCGTGCCGGTAACCCGTAGCTCGGGGAAAGCGGCGGCGTGCCGGAGTTGATAAAGCTGAGCGACCCATTGCACGTCGAGCAGCCCGCCCGGCCCTAGCTTGACATGCCGGGAGGGTTCCACACCGCGAGGCAGCCGCTCCCCTTCGACCCGCGCCTTCAG
>JAIRNM010000414.1 GCA_031258055.1 Bifidobacteriaceae bacterium | reverse complement strand
CAGCCCTGGTAGGGGAAATCCTGACTGAGATAGAGTCCCTGACCGAACTCATGAACGCCGCCTCAGCGAAACTCGAATTCGAGATCGCGGCCCGCTACCGCGACCAGATCGCCAGCCTCAAGCGCGAACTGCGCGAAGTCCGCGAAGCCATCAACTAGCCGCGGAGCCGGTTGCCACATATTTGTGACATATGCGAAAGGGGTTCAGCCGTGACTAACGCCAGTGTCGGCGCGGACTGGGATAGCTGGTTTGAGCATGGACCATGGGCAGAATCGGATTTCTTGGCTGACCGTGACCAAGGCACCGCTGAAGACAGGGAACCGTTGGGGGTGGGTTAGGAGGCTTCGGGGATCTCCTGGGTGGGCGGAGCCGCTTCAGGGAAAACGACGGCGCTGCGATGCTCCAGCAAGACGGTGTCGTGCCAGGCGCCGTCAACTTGGACTAATCGCTCTTGGCGGCCAACCGTTCGGAAGCCCAAGTCCTCGAACAGGTGGGCGGCGGCCGTGTTGGTAGCCAGGATGCAAGCCTCAAGAGTCCAAAAGCCAGCTTCCTCCGAAGCGGTGATGAGGTTGGACAGCAGATGCCGCCCAAAGCCTTGTCCGCGATAGGCGGCATCGACAAAGACTGAGACGGCGGCCACGCCGGAAAAGGCGCGCCGGGGCGAGACGGCCTCAAGCGCCGCCCAGCCGGTTATTCGGCCCTCGCGGCTGGCCGCCACCAGGCGATGGCCGGGCAGGTAGCGGTCGTTGAACTGATCCCAGGTGGGCGGTTCATCGTCCAAGGCGCCGGGGCCAAGCGATCCGACGAGGATCGCTGACACGTCGTCCCAGTCGCGGGGGAGGAGGGGGCGAATGTGCATGTCAGTTCTCTCCAAACGGCCCCAGATTGGGGCTCCAGGGTCGGATGGTGGTCTGGTCAACCAAGCCAGCTTGGCTGATCGGGTCGGCGCTGACCAGGGCTTGGGCGGCGGCGAAGTCGTCAGCCCGGATGATCAGCAAGGCTTCCCGCCGGTCGTTGAATGGTCCCGAAGCGAGTAAACGTCCGGCGGCCGACTGGCTGGCCAGATAGGCCCGATGCTCGGGTTTGGCGGCCGCGACCGCTTCCGGTCGGTCGGCGTAGCGATAATGGACGGCGAAGATCGCCATTGGGCTCCTCCTTGGTTTCACCGCAATTATGCCACCGACCACGTGCGCTTCGCGGCGCCGACTGCTTGGCGCACGGGTCAGTTGGACGGCATCGGCGCGAGGAGTGCTTAAGTGAAAGAAGTGAGCCCAAACCGCCGACTTGTTGGGGTTAAGCACGCCCCAGCCGGGTGGCCCAGAACGGCGCCAACACGCTGACCAGGGTCGATGCCGATTGGCCGGGGTGACGGCATCGGCCTCAGGTGGGCTTAAACGCGAGAAGTGGCCCGAAACGCTCACTGGTTGCGATTAGGGACATCCCGGTGCGGTTGGCCCTGAGCGGAAAGAGGCCGGTAGGGCGGCCATCACGGGCGGCTGGGGCCTAGAATCGTGCGGGTGAGTGACCAGCTGATCGTGCGAGGGGCGCGCGAGCATAACCTCAAAGACATCAGCGTTGACCTGCCACGCGACCAGCTAATTGTGTTCACGGGGCTGAGCGGGTCAGGCAAGTCGTCGCTCGCTTTCGACACCATTTTCGCGGAGGGCCAGCGGCGCTACGTTGAGTCGCTGTCGAGCTACGCGCGGCAGTTCCTGGGCCAGATGGACAAGCCAGATGTCGATTTCATCGAGGGGCTTAGCCCGGCCGTGTCGATTGACCAGAAAGCGACTAACCGCAATCCCCGATCGACTGTCGGCACGATCACCGAGGTGTACGACTACTTGCGCTTGCTGTTCGCACGCGTGGGAGTGCAGCATTGCCCGGTTTGCGACGCCGTCATCACTTCGCAGACACCGGCGCAGATCGTGGACCAACTCTTGGCCTTGCCGGAAGGCACCCGGCTGCAACTCTTGGCGCCCATGGTGCGCGGACGCAAAGGCGAGTACACCGACCTGTTCGAAGAACTGAGGGCCAAAGGCTTTGCCCGCGTCCAAGTGGACGGCGAGGTCATGCCTCTCGCGACCACTCCGACCTTGGACAAGAAAGTCAAACACACGATTGAAGCGGTCGTTGACCGGCTGGTCGTCAAAGACGGCCAGCGGCGCCGTTTCACCGACTCGGTTGAGACCGCTCTAGGGCTGGCCGATGGCGTAGTAGTGGCGGATTTGGTTGACAGGGAGATTGACGACCCGGAACGCCAGCTTCGATTCTCGGAGAAACGGGCCTGCCCGAACGAACACCAACTCAGCTTGGAAGAAATCGAGCCGCGGACTTTTTCTTTTAACGCGCCCTATGGGGCTTGCCCCGAATGCACGGGGATCGGCACGCGTCTGGAAGTCGACCCGGAGCTGGTCATCCCCGATCCAGACCTGTCTTTGAACGAGGGCGCGATCGCGCCTTGGCGCGGTGCGGCTTGGGAATACCACCAGCACGTGCTTGAGTCGCTGGCGGATGACCTGGGCTTCTCAATGGAGGCGCCCTGGCGGTCGTTGCCGGTTCGGGCGCGCGATGCCGTCCTCTACGGCAACGATTTCAAAGTCCAGGTCAAATACCGCAACCGCTGGGGGCGCATGCGGCAATACTCAACCGGCTATGAGGGAGTGATACCGCAGATCGAACGGCGCCACGCCGAGACTGAGTCCGACTGGTCGCGTGAGCGCTGGCAGGCCTATATGCGCGATGTGCCCTGCCCGGTCTGTGAAGGTGCCCGCCTGAAACCAGAGGTACTGGCGGTGAGCGTGGGAGGCCTGTCGATAGCGGGGGTCTGCGCGCTCGGCATCGGCCAATGCCGGACCTTCCTGCAGACCCTCGAACTGAGCGCCAAAGACAGGGCGATCGC
>JAIRNM010000406.1 GCA_031258055.1 Bifidobacteriaceae bacterium | reverse complement strand
CGCCATCCAGGCCCGGGGCATGGTGGAGGAGGATCAAGTCTTCGACGAATTGGTCTCACAGATCAGCCAGGCCCTGGTCCTAGCGATGGATCAAGGCGCCCATGACACCCACCAACTTCAGCAGGTCATGCGCCGGGTGGCAGGGCGTTGGATTTCCAAGAAGCTGCGCCGCCGCCCCATGATCATCCCGGTGATTGTCCTGGCCTGACGCTTGTCAGCCGCCAGTAAGCCGTCCGTGGGGACCTTGCGACGTGTCGCACGGGAAAGCGCTGGAAACGCGGGGCGGCGCGGTCGAATCACGGACGACCAACTCGGTGCCGAGTTGGATGTGATGCGAAATCGGGGACTTGCCGTGGATCATGGCCAACACCGTGGTGACGGCGAGTTCGGCGATCCCCTTGAGCGGCTGGTTCACGGTAGTGAGCTTTGGGCTGGACCAAATCGCCACCTTGGTGTTGTCGAAGCCGGTGATAGACAAGTCGCCCGGGAGGTCTAGGCCGCGAGCGCGGGCGGAATCGATCACACCCATGGCGCAGGAGTCGCAGCTAGCGGCGATGGCAGTGGGCGGGTCGGTCAGGGAGAGGAACTGACGCGCGGCCGCGGCGCCAGCCTCGGCCACGAAGTCGCCTTCGAAGAGCAACTCAGCGGGCTGGCGGATGCCCGCTTGGGCGATTCCGGTGAGGAACCCGGACGACCGCTCCCTGGCTGTGGCGGAGGTTTGGAGTCCTGTGACTAGGCCAATTCGGCGGTGCCCCAAATCGAGGAGGTGGCGTGCCAGACTGTGGCCGCCGGCGAAATTGTTGGAAGTGATCGCGGTCACGCCAGCGTCCATCATGGTGTGGCAGTCGACAGCTACGATGGGCAAGCCCACGCGCTCACAGGCTTCGAGTTGGGCTTGATTCATCAGGTCACAGGCAACGAAGACGGCTCCCTGGCTGCCGCCGCCGAGCAGGGACCGGGCCCAGGCGTTTAGTTGCGCTGTGGTCGCGTCCTCAAGCGGCTCTAAGAGCCGAACTATGGTCTGGACACCTTGATCGGCCGCTGTTTCAAGCAGACCTTGGACCATTGACGGGGTGTACATCGCGTCGTCCAACTCGGTGAGTACCACTGAGATGCGTGAGACCTGCGCGCCTGGTTCGTCGCTGCGCGAAGTACTTGGGTAGTAACCCAGGTCGCGCATGGCGACTCGGACGCGGGAGCGGGTGTCGGGAGAGGCTCCCGGTCTGCTGTTGAGCACCTTCGAGGCAGTCGAGACGGAGACGCCAGCGCGGCGGGCGACCGTCGCCAAAGTTACCCGCGAAGTTCTAGCCAAATTTTCTTCCAGAACGAATAGTTTTCTGTCTTCGATAGTCCAGAATAGCGGTCGTTTGCCTGGTATCCAGTCGGCTGGCGGGAGAAATTGTTTCTTGTGTTCTAGTATTGCGACCCCTCCCCGCGGGTCATATCTTAGGGCTCAAGAACAAAGTGACGCAGCGCCAGCGGTAATCAGTCAAGGGCGTTCACGTGAACAAAAGCTAGGAGTAACAATGAGGTTACACAAGTCGAAGGCCCCGGTCACAGTAATCCTCGCGGGCTTTGTGATGTTTTCTATGATTGCCTGCGGCGGCTCACCCGACGACACGGATGGCGCCTCCAGCGGCATAACGGCTTGGTATATGACGGCGCCGCCGGACGATGAGGTGGTTAGAGGCTCGTTCGACGCCTGGAACGCCGATCATCCCGACAAGAAGATCACCTACGAGGTCTACGCGAACGACGCCTACAAGGAAAAGATCCGTACCACCATAGGGGCGGGCAACGCGCCCACCTTGGTGTTCTCCTTCGGCGCCGAAGGGCCCGTGGCGGAATATGTCGCTGCCGGAAAAGTGATCGATCTGACCGGGAAGGTCGATAAGGCTCTCAGCCGGACGCTCGACTCAGTCGACGAAAACGGCGTGCTCCCAGCCGACGGCAAGACCTACGCCGTGCCGACCTATTCGACTCAGCCGGTGATTCTCTACTACAACAAAGCGCTATTTGAGCAGGCCGGCGTCGAAGCGCCAATCGAGACTTGGGACGAACTGTTGGCCTCTATTGAGAAGTTCAAGGCGATCGGCGTGGCGCCGATTGCCCTGGCGGGCCAGTCGAAATGGCCGGATCTAATGTGGCTGGAGTATCTGGCCGATCGGGTCGGCGGTCCGCAGACCTTTGATGACGTGGTGGCGGGCAAACCCGACGCTTGGTCCTCCCCAGAGATGATCAAAGCGCTCGAGATGATCCAAGAGCTGGTCGCCGCTGACGGCTTCCAGAACGCTTTCGGGTCGACCAACGCCGACGCTTGGGCTGATGTCGCGCTCATGTACTCCGGTAAGGCCGCCATGATGCTTCAGGGCGTTTGGTGCTATGGCGTGTTCAAGGCCGACAGTCCCGACTTCATCGAGGCAGGCGACCTCGGCAGCTTCGTCTTCCCCGCTGTGACTGGCGGCAAGGGCGACAAGAACAACATAGCCGGCAATGTGGCGAACTACTGGTCCGTCTCAGCCGATGCTACGCCCGAGCAGCAGGCCGCGGCGATCGAATTCCTGAACGAACAGAGTTACACCGACGCGATGATTGATGAATACATCGCCGGTGGAGGGCTGCCGCCGGTCGAAGGCATTGAGGCGAAACTCCAAGCGTCCGAGGACGCTGACTTTCTGGTCCAAGCCTACGACCTGGTGAAAAACGCACCGCACTTTCAGAATTCCTGGGATCAGGTGCTCAGTTCGTCGGCCTCTCAAGAGCTGCTGACAAATCTGGATGCTATCTTCCAAGGCCAGATTACGCCGCAGGAGTTCGCCGACAACATGAACCAGACACTGTGACCAGGTGACGCTGTGGGGCGGTTCGCGAAGGTCGACGCTCACCACTCAACTCGCCGAAGCGGACCGAGCGCTTGGTTAGTCGTCCCCGCGCTGGCTCTGTTCGCTCTGTTCGCGCTCGTGCCGATGGTGGGAGTCTTATGCTTCTCTTGGGTGTCCTGGGACGGCATGAGCCAGATGACGTGGGCGGGGGCGGACAACTGGGAATCTATCGCGCATAATTCGACCTCCATCAACGCGATGCGGTTATCGGTCATCGTGATGGCCGCCACCTGGCTGATTCAAACGCCGATCAGCCTGTTATTGGGAGTCTTCATGGCGGGACGCCAGCGGTACCGCGAGGTCATGAGTGTGCTCTACTTCCTGCCCCTCCTGTTTTCCTCCGCGGCTATCGGCATAGCCTTCAAAGCTATGCTCGACCCCAATTTCGGGATGAGCACTGGCCTGGGAATCGAGTGGCTTAGCCAGGACTGGCTCGGCAGCGAGGAACTG
>JAIRNM010000356.1 GCA_031258055.1 Bifidobacteriaceae bacterium | reverse complement strand
AAGCTGTCTCCAAGCCGCCCCACAGACCGGCTACGGCGACGGCATCGCCCACCAGCGAGGTATAACGGCCGCCGCGCCCCAGGGCCAGGGCAGCGAAACTGGCGGCGGACTCGGCTAGGCCGACCGGCATGACGCTGCCGCCAGCCCAGATCACGGCCTGGAGATGGTCCGAACGCAGAGCCTGGCCAAGCCGTCTAGCGCCGGAGCGCTCCAGCGCCCAAACCTCGCCGACCGCCGCCGGGAAGGACATGGCCTGGCCTATGCGATGGCCAGCCATCACTCCTTGAGCGCCTTGGGCCTGACAAAACGCCACCGCTGCCGGGTATTCGGATCGGTCCAGTGTGCGCGGCCTAGCCCGCCGGGGCGATCCCAGCCGGAGCAGGCGCGCGTCGGCCATCACATCACTGGCTAACGACCCGCGACAATCACCTGGACGCCAGCCGCCGCGGCCGGATCGGCGTCCGCGCTGGAACCGGCGTGGTCAGCGCTGGCCAGTTCCGCTGCCATCGCCCTGGCGCGTCCCAAGAGCACTTCCACAATCTGGTCCTCGGGGACCGTTTGGACCACTTCACCTTTGATGAAGATTTGGCCTTTGCCGTTGCCGGAGGCGACTCCGAGATCAGCCTCGCGCGCTTCACCCGGGCCGTTCACCACACAGCCCATGACGGCCACGCGCAGCGGCACTTTGACGTCTTTGAGCCCGTCGGTAACCCGTTCAGCTAGGTCTACGACGTCCACCTGGGCGCGCCCACAAGAGGGGCACGAAACGATGTCGAGTTGACGTTTCCGCAGGCCAAGCGCTTGCAGCAAGGTGGTGCCGACTTTGACTTCTTCAACTGGGGGCGCTGAAAGCGAGACGCGAATAGTGTCGCCAATGCCCTGGCTGAGCAGGGCGCCGAAGGCGGCGACCGACTTGATTGTGCCCTGGAAGGCTGGTCCGGCCTCGGTCACACCCAAGTGCAGGGGCCAGTCGCCCCGTTCAGCCAGGAGACGATAGGCCTGGATCATCACGACCGGGTCGTGGTGTTTGACGGAAATCTTGAAGTCTCTAAAGCCGCATTCTTCGAAGAGCGAAGCCTCCCAGACGGCCGATTCGACTAGGGCTTCCGGCGTCGCTTTGCCGTGCTTGCGGAGCAACGATGGTTCCAGCGAACCGGCGTTGACCCCGATCCGGAGCGAGACTCCGGCATCCGTGGCGGCACGCGCGATGGCCGCAACCTGGTCGTCGAACTTGCGGATGTTGCCGGGGTTGACGCGGACCGCCGCGCAGCCCGCGTCGATGGCGGCGAAAACATATTTTGGCTGGAAGTGGATGTCGGCGATGACCGGAATAGTTGAGCGCCGAGCGATGTGGGCCAAGGCGTCGGCATCGTCTTGGGAGGGCACCGCCACCCGGACAATGTCACAGCCCGCGGCCGTCAACTCCGCGATCTGGCGCAAGGTCGCGTCCGCGTCCGCCGTCAAAGTGGTGGTCATCGACTGGACTGAGATCGGAGCGCCGCCGCCGACGGGGACAGCTCCGACCCGGATTCGGCGCGAGTGGCGCCGCGGCGCTAAAGCGGCGGCGAGAGGACTGGTCGAAGACTTGGGCATTCCCAGTGAGACCGGCACCATCACAGTATGCCAAACGCAGCCGCCAAGGTCCCCATTCGCCTGCCTGTTGCCCGATGCCGTCGCCGTTTCGGCCGCACGTCACCCGATGCCGTCGCAAGACCGCCAGTCCGTGTCATCCCGCGCGGAGTGAGGCGGAGCCGCGGAATCTCCAGTCAGGCGCCGAGACCCTGCGAAAGCGCACAGGGCGACGAAGGTTACGCGCGAGAAGACAATGCCGCGGCAGCGGCGCTACCACTCGAAGGGGTTGATGAAGTCGGCTGCCACCAGGATCACGGTCATAAGGATTAACAACCCCACGACCGCATAACTGAGCGGCATCAGGCGGGCCGAATCGGCTGGTCCGGGATCGGGCTTGCGGCGCCAACGGGCCACAGTCCGCCGACCGCCTTCAAACAAGGCGTTGACGACATGGCCACCATCTAGCGGCAACAGCGGCAGCAAGTTGAACAACCAGAGCGCAATGTTCACCGCCGCTCCCAGTTGCAGCCAAATGGCCCAACGCTGGCGGTTCGGATCGACCTGACCGGCGCCCGAATCGACTTCGGCGGCCTTGCCCGACATGACCGCGATCCCAACAATCGACACCGGCGAATTGGGGTCACGCTCATTGCCCTCGATCAGGTCCACCAGTGTGTTCCACACCGCCACGGGCAGGTTCGCGTAAAGCTTGGCGGTAGCGGCAACCTGGTTCCAAATGATCGCTGGCGCTTCCCAGGCTGGCCGTTTCGTTAGCTGATCCTCGCCCGCAGTGACACCAATGATGGATCGAGCTTGGTCAGTTCCTTGAGCTACCGCCAAAGGCGTGATCTCAAAAGTGCGTTCGCTGCCATCCCGCTCAACTGTTATGGAAGCGGACGAAGGTTCGGCGGTGGCGACCAAGCCAACGAACTGGTACCAATCGTCCACTGACTGGCCGTTCCAGGAGACAATCTTGTCGCCCGGTTCCAGACCGACCTCACTGGCCGGGGTGACAGTGCTGCCATCGCCGCAGTCGCCAACGCTGGCGCCGTCCTTATCAACGCATTCGGTCACCGCCGCGATGGTGGTGGACGGCTGGTAGAACCCGACCACCGAGATGGCGACGGCCACAAACACCACCGCCAGGATCAGGTTCATGGTTGGGCCGCCCAACATGACGACCAATTTGCGCGGTGCCGAAAGAGTGTAGAAAGCCCTCTTCTTGATGCTTTCGGCGACCAGCTGTCCAACCGCCCCTGGGTCGCGCTCAGCCGCGGGCGGGCCAGCGGTTGCGGACTCGTCGGCCGCCGCTGCCGCGGTCGGGCCGCCGACCGCTAGTTCGGCCAGTTCATCGCGGGTGACTTCACGGGCGGCATCGGCCAGTGAAGCGCGCCAACCGGTCTTGGCGGCGCGGGCGGACGGGCTAGGCGAATACATCCCGATCATGCGGATATACCCACCCAGCGGCAGAATTTTGAGGCCGTACTCGGTTTCACCGATCCGCTTGGACCACAAGGTGCGGCCAAAACCGACCATGTACTGCGAAACCGGCACCTTGAACAGCTTGGCTGGCACCAGATGGCCCAACTCGTGCCAGGCCACCGAAATGACCAGGATGACCACAAAGACGATCACCCCGAGAACGAAAGTCACGCCGACTCCCCTTTCAGTACTTGCTTGGCTTGGGCCCGCGCCCAGCCATCCGCTTCCATCACCTGTTCCAGCGTAGGCGCCATTGTGGGCGGAAGTCCGGCAACGAACCGATCGACCACCGCCGCGACCGTGTCGACTATGTCAAGGTAGCCGATCCGACCGGCCAGAAACTCCTCCACGCAGACCTCATTGGCGCCGTTCAGCACCGCCGGGTGCAGCGAGGAGGCAGCCAGCGCTCGTCTCGCCAAGTTCAGGGCGGGGAAGGTTTCGTTGTCGACCGCCTCGAAGGTCCATTCGCCCCGTGCCGTCCAGTCCAGACCCTGGGTAACCTCGCCCAAGCGCTCCGGCCAGGCCAATGCCAGTGCGATCGGTAAACGCATGTCCGGCGGCGAAGCCTGGGCAATGGTGGCGCCATCGCGGAACTGGACCATTGAATGGACAATCGATTGGGGATGAACCGCCACCTCTATGCGCTCCGGTTCAATGCCAAACAGCAGGTGCGCCTCAATCAACTCAAGGGCTTTGTTCATCAAAGTGGAGGAATTGACGGTTACGACCGGGCCCATCCGCCAAGTCGGATGGGCGAGGGCCTGGGCGGCTGTGACGCCCGCTAGAGCGGCTTTCTTCATGCCTCTAAAGGGGCCACCCGAGGCGGTCAGAATCAGCTTTTCCACCTCGCCCGGAGCTCCCGCCCGCAGGCACTGGGCGATAGCCGAATGCTCCGAGTCGACCGGCACGATCTGCCCTTCACGCCCGACGGCGTTTTTGACCAGTGCCCCGCCAATGACGAGCGACTCCTTATTGGCTAGAGCCAGAGTCGAACCGGCTGCCAGCGCCGCCAGAGTCGGTTCGAGGCCTTGAGCGCCAGTCATCCCATTGAGGACAACGTCGCTGCCGACGCCCGCGACTTGGGCGGCGGCGTCAGTCCCAACGACGATTTCGCAACCGCCGGGCCATTGTTCCCCCCGGGCGGTCACCGCGTCGCGGACGGCGATGGCGGCATCGGGAAAAGGCAGGGCGAGCCGGGCTGGCCGCAACTGGGCGACCTGCCGGGCCAACTCTGATGGTTTAGTGCCAGCCGCCGCCAGCCCCTCAACGCGGAAACGGCCGCCGTGCCGAGTTATGACTTCAACGGCTTGGCGGCCGATCGAACCGGTCGACCCTAAAATGACAACAGATCTGGCATGCACTGGCCTATTCTCCCGCACTGGGCCAAACTGGTGGGATGGGTTTCAATCCGTCCGAGCTGGCTGCTGGCGAATATGTCGTTTTTCATACCCGCGCCCATTGGAAGGTCCTGGTCGCCCCAGTGCTGGTGTTGATCGTTGCGGTTATCTGTTGGGTGGTCTTCTGGACGGTGGTGATTCCGGAGGACAAGGGTTGGGCCTGGGCGCGCTGGACCGTTTCGGCGCTGGCAGCGCTGGCGGTGTT
>JAIRNM010000251.1 GCA_031258055.1 Bifidobacteriaceae bacterium | reverse complement strand
CTTGTCGAGTCCATAGGCTAGAGCCGCTGCGGTCGGTTCGTTGATGATCCTAAGGACTTTCAGGCCAGCGATCTCGCCGGCTTCCTTGGTGGCCTGGCGCTGGGCGTCGTTGAAATAGGCGGGAACTGTGATGACGGCATCGGTCACCTTTTCACCGAGGTAGGCTTCCGCGTCGGTCTTCAGCTTGCCCAAAATCCGGGCGGAAATCTCCTGAGCGGTGTACTTCTTGCCGTCAATGTCAACTGTCCAGTCCGTCCCCATGTGGCGCTTGACTGAGCTAATGGTGAGGTCCACGTTGGTGACGGCTTGGCGCTTGGCGACCTCTCCGACCAGCACTTCTCCGGACTTTGAGAACGCCACCACTGAGGGCGTGGTGCGCTGCCCTTCGGCGTTCGTAATGACGGTGGGTTCGCCGCCCTCAAGTGTCGCCACTACTGAGTTGGTAGTGCCAAGATCAATCCCGACTGCTCGTGCCATTGGTTCGTTTCCCTTCTAGTTTTACTGCTGTCACTCCGCTCAGACCCCCAGGTTGGAGTTGAAGTTGGATCGGAGAGCCATCCATGAGTTAACCGGACTCAAGTTTGCCCTGCGCTTTGCCTGGCGTCAAGCTGAGTTGAGTCTGGTTGACTCAAGTTTTCCCTGGGCGTACAGTTCGGCAGCCCGGAGTTGGCCGTGCCAAGAGTCAATCGTGCGCTCCCCAAGTGGCCCGGCGCGGCACTGCCCGTAGCTGTCTCACAAGCTGACCCTCCCCAGCTTGGTTTCAGTCCGTGGCGAAGCCGCTGCCGTCGAGAGGCTGGAGCCGTAGTGCTTGGGGTTGAGGCGGGGTGTCGGCAGCTACTGATGCTAATGTATGTGTATGGCTGTACTGGAACGGCGCCTGCAAGTGCTGATTGACGCGGAACGGGGCGAGTTGCTGGAGCGGCTCGCCAGGACGGAGGGTAAATCGGTCGGGGCAGTGGTCCGCGAAGCGGTAGACCAAAGATTGGCCCAGGCCGGAGCTGACAAAACGGCCGCGCTGGGGCGGCTGCTTGAGCGGGCGGCGGCGCCAGACCAAAGACCCTCTGAGGACTGGTCGGTTATCAAAGCAAACCTTGAAGATGATATGTACGGCGGCTTAGGCGCATGATCCTGACGGCCCTGGTGGACTCGAACATCCCAATTTACGCATTGGGCGGCGAGCATCCAGCGAAGTCGCCTTGCCTGGCTTTGCTGCGGGCGGCAGGCGTCGGCCAATTCCGGGGCGTGGCCAGCACGGAGATGGTTCAGGAGTTGATCTACCATCGCCTACGGGTGACCGCGAACCGGTCGGTGGCTGTTGGCGACGGCCGGGACGTCGCCGCCATTTTCGAGATCAGGCCGTTCGACGGTGCCGTGTTGGCAGAGGCGATGCGGTTGATCGAACACACGACAACCATCCGCGGCCGCGATGCGGTCCACGCGGCGACCGCGCTGGCGAACGGCATCGGCATTGTGATCTCGACTGACTCGGCCTTCGCCGAGGCTCCAGGCTTGACCTGGCTCGACCCGGAAGCCGCAGTCAAAGTGATCGAGGGCTAGCGGCAAGGTTCTCAGATCGGCGAGCCAGCTCCACTAGATCTTTTCGCGGCTGACCTCTGGCACGCCGTAACGCGGTGCGATTTCCGCGTTCCACTTGTCGGCGAAGGCTTGTTTAGCCGCGCCCGCCGCTTGGGATGCCGCCCGGGCCGCTGCCGAGCTGGCCAGGATTTCCGACAGGTAGCGGACTTGATCCTCCGCTGATGCGGTCGGGTCCGCCACGCCGTAAGCGCCCTCACCTTGACCGGCCCCGCCGCCGCCATGCCCAACGAAGAAGTTGCTCGGGACGGATCGTTGCACTGGGCTTGCTCCCCCCGCTTCGAAGCTAACTACCGAAGGCGCCCGGTGCCGTCCGCGCGACCCCCTCCCTATCCGTCACCACCGCGCCGCCCAGGGAAACGTAGAAGAGAGAATCGTCCGTGCATGTCACCGCGAAAGCGCCATCGAAAAACTCCAACTTGGTGGCCGTCTTGTCCGCGCAGGCCTCGCGCACTGCCACGGTCCAGGCCGATTGGTCGTTTGTCGCGCAAACCACAACCTAGCCGTGACTGCGCGCAGGAGAGTCGCGGGCTCTTCCTGGACTGGCGAGATCCTGCGACGTCACGGCATCGGCTGTAACTGTCTGGCAAGTTGACCCTCCCCGGCTGCCTCAATTGAAGCGGCGCCGTCGGCTCTAGCCAGGGTGCCGAATGCGGCGAGCGATCTCTTTCATCGACAGGACCAAGTGGAGGGGATATAAGGGTGAAGGCTGGAATTCGCCGTTGGCGAGGTAGAACGCGCGGGCATTGTCGTCGCGGCAGTGAATCAGCAGGGCGGCGACCCCTGCCTCGTGGCTCAGACGGAAGCCCCGTTCGATGGCGCCACGGAGGAGAGCAGCGCCGACCCCCTGGCCCTGGGCTCTGCGGTCAACAGCTAAGCGGGCTAGGAGTAGGCATGGGGTCTCGCGCGGACGATTCTTGCGCAGGGAGGTAGGTAGGGATGTGGTCGCGTAGGAGGCCATGGCGAGCGAGTAGAAGCCCATGATCGCTCCGTCGAGGGTGGTTACGAAGGTGATGGCATTGTTCGCTTGTTGGTTCTCGAAGGCAAAGCGCTTGAACCAGTCATCCAGGTCGGCGGCGCCGGAGTCGAAGTCGTCCCGTGCGTCGTCGCGCTCAAGTCGCCGGGGCGGTCGCAGGAGCGCTGTCATGGGTTGGTTTGGTTGAGGGGCTGACCGAAAGGAGTCGGCCGTGCCCAGAGCCGCTCAAGCTTTGTCGTCTCAGTGAGGGGTTCGTCGAGCAGGTCGAGAAAGCGTTCATAGGCTTCGACCGAGCCCGCGAACCAGGTCCGGTCGGCTAGAACGCGCTCCGCCTCACGCACCGCCGAACCGAGGATGAAGTCGGTCATCGTTCGCTCAGTCGCGTCAGCCGCTTGGGCGATGATTTCAGCCTGTCGTTCGGACGCTCGGACCTCAAGGCGTCGGGTCTTGAGTCCCGTTGTCAAAGTCGTGGTCGCCATAGGTGCCTCCTGTACGGACAGCGTACGGAACTCAGCGGCGAACGTCAACCCGCGCGTTGGGTGGCGAGCATCTGGCGAAGGCGCCTTGCCTGGCTTTGCTGCGCGCGGCGGGCGTCGGTGATTGGTCCGAGTTTCCCGGTCTGCGGTCGGCGCGGGTAGATCGGGGCTGGGGCGGAAGAGTGGAACAATACTGACCATGCGTGTCTACAATTTCTCCGCTGGCCCGGCTATGCTCCCGCTGGCCGCACTCGAAAAAGCTCAAGCCGAACTGACCAATTGGCAAGGTTCAGGCATGTCCGTAATGGAGGTTTCGCACCGGTCCAAGGCCTTCATCGCCTGTGCCGCTCACGCCGAGCAAACACTCCGCGACCTCATGGCCATCCCGGACAACTACAAGGTGCTATTCCTCCAGGGCGGCGCGACCGCCCAGTTCGCCGCCTTGCCGATGAACCTGACCGCGCCGGGCGACACAGTCGCCTACATCAAGACCGGCTCGTGGTCCGGCAAAGCCATCACGGCGGCCCGCGCCCAAGAGGTGGCGGTAGAGGTCATCGCCGATGAAGCTGCCATCAAGTACACCACCGTACCCGCGCCGGACGCTCTGGCCGTCCCGCCCGCCAGCGCCTACCTCCACTACACCCCGAACGAGACGATCGGCGGCGTTGAGTTCGCTTATGTGCCCGATGCCGTCAACGTCCCGCTGGTCGCCGACATGTCCTCAACCATCCTGTCCCAGCCGATCAACGTATCGAAGTACGGGGTGATCTACGCCGGCGCCCAAAAGAACATGGGACCAGCCGGACTCTGCGTTGTCATAGTCCGCGACGACCTGTTGGGCCGCTCCCGGCCGACCACGCCCGCTGTGCTCGACTACGGTCAGATGGCGAGTTCGGATTCGATGCTGAACACGCCGCCGACTTTCGGCAT
>JAIRNM010000174.1 GCA_031258055.1 Bifidobacteriaceae bacterium | reverse complement strand
CCAGAGCCTCCTCAAGTCCCGCCGACTCACCTGTCGCCAGCGTTTGCCCCGCCGACGCGTGCCAGACGGGCGCGTGCCCTGCCGACGCGTGCCCTGCCGACGCGTGCCCTGCCTACGCGTGCCCTGCCGACGCGTGCCCTGCCGAAGCGTGCCCGACGGCGTCTAAGACGGTCGACGCGCGACCAGGCTCCTCTTCTGCCTTCCCCTGCCCATCTCCGCTGGTGGCGGCAGCGAGCGAGGCGCCCAAAGCCACTGCCAGGTCAACGCCGCCCGGTGGCCGCTGACTGGGAACCGGGCCGCCCTGGTGCGCCGCGACGATCTCAATGGCATGGTCGGGGCCGGTCAAAACGCCATCGACCGTCACAATCCGGGCAATGGCGCCGTCATCGACCCGAGCGATCCGGACTAAGACGGCGCCGTCAGAGGAAGCCACCTCCGCCTGTGTGCGCTCGCTTCCCAGCGCCGCGATAGCGTCTCCCAACAGAGCCAGGAAAAGGCGAAACTCACGCTGATCGAAATGGCGCAGATCGGACAGCCGAGCGGGCCCGAGCGCCACCAGACGCGCCCGCGCGGCGTCAAGTTCGGCTGCCTCTGCCCGAGCGCGAAGGGCCAGATGACGGCGTTGTTTGGAACGGTCTTGGACCCGCGAAGCGCGGCCCGGCTTCTCGTACTGCCCGATCGCCCGCAAGCGCGGTGAAATCACCATGGGCGGGGCTTCAGTCCAAGGCGTGCTCGGCCGGACATCGGCGGCCCGCCACTCTTCCACGCTCTGATCCGTCACCGACAGATGCCGTGAGGCGGTCAACCCAAAAGCGGCGCGCCACAGACGGTGCTGCTCCGAGCCCTGGGGCAAAGCCGCGAACCATCCCGCCAACGTCAAAAAGTCGGTTGACCGGTTTGTCCGCCCGCTGCGCCGCTCGTGCACAGCGGCAACCGCCCGCAGCAGAGCTGGCACGGCCGAGCGAGCCCGATCCCGCAGCAGGTCAGCTTCCGCTGTCCGGCCGGGCTCCGACGCGAACCACTGGCCGAAGCCAACCCAACGTTCACGCCAGATCAGCGTGGCCGCTTCGAGCGCCGCCGCCTTGTCTTCCTGAGGACCCGGAGCGCGATCCTGGCCTTCGCGGGCGGCGGCGACAGCGCACATGCGATCGACGTCACTTTCCCCGAAGGTCGCGATCAAGCCCGCGATCTCCTGGCCGCGCACCACCAGATCCTCCACGAAACGCTCGATATATCCGATCAACCGTTCCTTGTAGGCGATGAAAGCCTCTAGGTCCGCATCGCGCAGATCAATTGACCGTTGGACCGAACTCATGAAGGCGGTAGCGTTCTCCGCTAAGTCGCCAAAACGGCTGGTCAGATCGCGTAACGCGAGGTGGATCCGGGCCTCATCGCCGTCGGGGCCGTCCATCAACTCACGCAATTCGGCCAGCCGGATGGCGACGTCCTCCAATGCAACGGCCTGGAGTTGGCCGCGCCCGCCCCAGTCCTGGTCGTAGAGCGACAGAGCCCGCTCGGCTGCCTCCCCGGCAGCTGAAAGCTGATAGATCATCCGTTTGCGCGCGAAATCATCCAAGGTTGCGACACGCCCTGTGTCCGGGAAAGCCAGCAGGTTGCCGGTCGAACTCGACGCGAGGTAGTCCAGGGCGGCGGTGACCGCGTCGAGATCAACGGCCGGTCCTCCGTCCTTATCCAACGCCCATGCCACATCTTGCGGGCGCAAGTGGACCGTGAAACGGTCTTTAGCGGCCAGGATCGCCCTCATAACGCGCCGGTAGAGAGCCACGTTCGGGGCGGTGGCATAAGAGAACGGAGAGTAAAGAACCGAGGCTTTCGACACGCCCGCTAGTCTGCCATGCCACTCTGACACTCAAAACGCCGCCTTCGCCAGGTGGGGACTGTTCCGCCGAATTTGAGGGCTTCGACAGCGACGGCGGGAGTGTTGCGCATCAAGCGAAACGGCGGTCAACGGCCGCCGCGTCTGACGCGGCCCAGGCGCCACTGGTTGGCCGGAGTTATCAGCGTCTTGCCTTCAAACAACTCGCCCAGATTGTTCCAGGGATGCACGTCCGGACAGTCGCAGACGCAACACACGCATGAGTCAGTATCCAACAACGGGTCACCGATCGATCCTTCCTGGCAGACGCACTCCATGCACTGGCAGGTCAGTACCGCCACCGTTTTGCCCGGCGACGTGGTTCTGATCGACACCAATCCAGGCTACAGGGGGCAGACCAACTGCCGCCCCACGATCAGTCGGCGCCGCCTGAAGCATCACCTCGCGACCGGCTCGGGCTCGACCCACGAGAGGAGTTCGGTAGCCTGACCAGTCACTGCGCTGATCAACTCGAAGTCCTTGTCAACGTGCAAAAGAGTCAACCCCACCCTTTCCGCGCTGGCGGCGATCAGCAAGTCCGCCACGCTCGGCGCTCGATGCTGTCCGCGCTCAGGGACCGTGGGCGGGTTCGTCTTCCGCAGCGCTCTCCTCGATTCCTGATGCACAGGCTTCGTCCTCGGGGGCGAGCACGGCAATGCCGCTTTCCTTAGCTGCGGCGGCGCTAGCCGGAGTCAGGCTGGGACAACACGGCCTCAAGGCGCTCAAGCGCATAGAGCGGCAGGTTGACCAGCCCTGACTCACGGCGATACGGCAAGAGCGAGGTGCGGACGGAGACCGCGGGCGAGAACTTGTCGCGGTAGACCTTAAGGCTCTTGGCCTGGGTGGCCACACCGGCCTTCGCTTCGATGGGGACCAGGCGATGGTCCGCCTGAACCAGGAAATCGACCTCGGCGCGTCCTGCGTCATTAGCCCAATAGTGCGGGGCGCCACCCCCCAGCGCCGCCAAATGCATCTCCACGTACTGTTCGGTCAGGCTCCCCTTGAACTCGGTATAGAGCGCGTCGCCCTGGATCGCCACTCGGGGGGACAGCCCGGACATCGCCCCGAGTAAACCCACGTCGAGTACAAACAGCTTGAAAGCGGCAGACTCCTCATAGCTTGGCAGCGGTAGTCGGGGGGCTGTCACCTGGGGAACCCTGTGGACCAGTCCCGCCTTCGACAACCACTCAATGGCCGTCTCGTGGCTGCGAGCCCGGGCGCCTGGACCCAGATCCGAGTAGCGGAAGCGCTTCTGCTCGCGCGCCAATTGCCGGGGTATGGCCGCCCATACCGCCCTTACCCTGGGAAGCTGGTGGGTTGGGACATGCTTGGAGAAGTCATTGTCGAAAGCGACCAGGATCTCATTCTGGACCGACCTAGCCTCAGCGAAATCGGATGATTCGATGAACGTCGATACTACCTCCGGCATGCCGCCGACCACCATGTATTCCGCTAGCGATGCTAGGCAGCGCTGATGCAACGCGGCGACAACATCCCACGCCCCGCTCTCAAGGACATCAGCCAGCTCTAGGCGCCTCCGCGCCCGCAAGAATTCTATGAAAGACAATGGGTTGACCCGCAGGAAGGACACTTGGCCCACCGGGAACGACTCATTTGCATGCGCGGCCACCCCAAGTAGCGAGCCCGCCGCGGCCACGTGGTACCCGTTGGCCTGCTCGTTGAAGTATTTCAGGGCGGTCAAAGCGCGGGGACAGGCCTGGATCTCGTCCAGGACTATCAGCGTGCCCTCCGGTGCGATGGGTGTCTCCGTGGCGGCCCGCAACCCAACCAGGAGATCGCTGGGCGTTAGATCGCCAACGAATATGCTGCCCAACGAAGGGTTTTCCTCAAAGTTGGCGTAAGCCACGTTTTGGTACTCGCGCCGACCGAGCTCCTTCAGGAGCCAAGTCTTTCCCACTTGCCGGGCCCCGCGGAGCAACAACGGCTTCCGCCGGGGAGAGTTTTTCCACTTTATGAGTTCAGCCATCGCGGTTCGTTCCACGAAGCTATCATACCGGCAGTGCATCCTGTTTGTGGCAGCTAAGCCAGAAAGTGCATCCACTTTGTGGCGGCCGAGCCAGGAAGTGGATGCAGTTAGTGGCGTCGGCAGTGACGGAGCGGACGGCATCGGCCCTTAGCTACCGGTCCTCGGTACGCATGTGTTCCAAGACAGCGGAAATCGTTATGTCGGCGCGGTCGGCCGGGCGGGGCTGCGCCAGGTCCTCGAAGCGACCAGTCCCCGGCACTATCCATCCCTCAGCAATGCCCTGTTCGACAACTGGCAGCCGCACGGGAGTGAGACGGGCCACCGGGCGCCCATGATCAGTTATCGTCAAAGTCTCACCCCGGGCCGCTCTGGCCACAACCGCCGAAGCATTGCGCTGCAACGCCCTAATGCCAACTGACTCCATGTACGCCATGGTAGTACATTCCCTTGAGCACCTGCTCATTAACTCGATCCATAGCTGAACGCCGCGAAGCCCCGCCGCACATACTTGAACACGTCGGCCGCCGCTTGCCTCGCAGGTTTGTGGGGTGCATAATTGGTGGGTGGCATTGAAGTTCTCACGCCAAGCAGACAAACACAGCGTGCCGCGCCGATCCGCTTGGTAGGTGGCGATGACCGCGGGGAATGCCATTCACGACCAATTGGGGCGAGGCCGGGACGTGGTATGAGGGGACTGACGACCGTGGCATCCGATTGGAGGTCGGTACAGTCCAGCGCGGCGCAGACGAAATGGTAATACACGCCATGCCCAGCGGCTACCGGTACAGCAAGGAGGAGACGAGCCGATGAAACCGAAAATGACACCCAGCGCCGCAGCGCGCGCGCTGGCCAAGCTGACCGATCAGGACTTCCCCACGGTAGACGTCGACCAGGAAGTGGATGAGGCCCAAGCGGTGCGGTTGGTCGAAGCCGGCCGCCGGGCAGCCGGCAGGCCATCGCTGACGGCACCTGGGACGCACTCGCCCCAAATCACCCTGCGCCTTCCCGCGCAGTTGGACGCTGGACTGGCTAACGCGGCGGCTCGCACGGGTCGGCGCCGCTCTGAACTGGTCAGGGAAGCCTTGGATCAGTACCTGGCACGAATCTGACCGCGCGCATCCCAGGTGACCCAGCCAATCACTGCGGTCAACGGCCGCCGCGTCTGACGCGGCCCAGGCGCCACTGGTTGGCCG
>JAIRNM010000137.1 GCA_031258055.1 Bifidobacteriaceae bacterium | reverse complement strand
CTGCCAACCCTTGACAGACTATTCCGTCGGGATAGTTCTCCGAGGCGAAGAACATCTGCCGCGTTGGAGTGGCCGCGATAGTGCCCAGGGTCCCGAGGGCGAGAACCGAGCGCGCGACGGCGGCGACCTTACCAGCCGGAGACTTGCTCCACGTGAAATGGTCCATGCGTTGGAGAACGCGGCGCGTCGAGGTGGGGCTGGGCAGGTTTGCTGTTAGGGCCAACAAGATGGACCGAATGTAGTTAGTCGCGCGCTGTTTCACAGTGCTTCACACTTCACATTGAGCACCACCCAATCCGCCGGCATGTGGTCTCGTAGATCCCGATAGGCCCATGGAACCGGCGGTTCACTCACTAGCGCGACCGGGCCGCACAGTCTTGGGTCCGCAGTTACAACAGTGACCGGGTGTGCGGTGGGGTCCGCAGCGAAGCAGCTAGTCGCGTCAGCCTGGTCGCAGGTGGACCACCACTCTTCCTCAATTTGTGTGGTCAGGGACTGCACATCAAAGTCCGTCAATCTCGACTCCCGGTTGAGGCCCAGCCAATAGCGCGGCTGAGCGTTCGGTCCGCGAATGGCCGATTGCCAGGTATTGCCGTCCAGACGGTATGGCGTGATCGCTGCGGTTTGTGGGTCCCGTGTGAAGAATGCCCATCCCTGTACCGTGACCGAGCGAATCGCGCCAGCGACGGCACGACCCCTGGGGCCAGCCACTTCGGATACAGGGAGCCACGCGAATCCGACCAATCCAACTGCGGCCACGCAGGTGACTGCCGCCACGACGGCGGACAATCGCGCGCGTCTGACATCGGGTCTCATAGGCCCATTCGGCGGATTCGACACGGTGATCACGCGACTCGCGTGATGTCGGCGATCAGCGTCTTGGGCTCAACCCCTCCGCCAGTCGCGCTCTTCATCCATACCCACTTACCTGTCCATAACACGGCCCCGGCAGAGACCGCAGCGCCAGCCACGAGCACTACGAACGCTGTCCCGACCACGTTGTTGTGAACGCCCACGGTGATGTACGCCGCACAAACAACGGCTGCTCCGCACTTCGGACTGATTGCCTCATCGTCGCCAGGTTTCCAGTCTATGCCGCCAATCGACAGCAGGTCTTGACTCTGTTGGATCGCGGCATCTCCTAAAAGGTTCAGCCCTTGCTCAGCTCTGACCGGATCGCCTGATCGAATGAGCGTCAGGGCTGGGTCAACCGTCGCATCATAGTGTTCGAGCAAGTCTGTCACTGATGCATCTACCAGATGCAGATATTCTTCCGCGCTAAGGTTAGCGGGCTTGGCCCCAGCCAGCGCCAGTTCGTCCGCGACCGGACCGATCTGAAACACCAGTCCAGCAACCAAGTCATGGTCGCTGTGCTCACTTTGGGTCGTCGCAGGCTCTAAAGAGGAAGCGGCCTCCGGCGCGGTCGCGGGTGCGACAGCCCCGAGCGCCACTGCCCCCCCCGTGACCAAAGCTGCGATTCTTGTAATGCCTAGTCTCACTGTATTACCCCCGTCTTCTCAGTGGATTCTCGAGCACTGTATAGGACGTTAGGCCCAGTAACCAAATCGCGACAAGACTTGGGTAAACCAAGGACCCGGAATCTACAGCCGCGATGACGGCTATTTGATCCGCAAGCACCCCGCACAGCCGTGGCTGTGGACCGTTTACCGACTTGACCTCGAATGGTCTTTCTACGAGCCGATCCCATACCTACAAGGCGGTGAGCCGCACAGCGGCGACGAATGGATCACCTACGTTGGCGCCGATACGCTCAGTGAGGCTAAATGCACTGTAGATGCCTTCATCGCCCACCAAGAAGCCGGTTGCACGTAAAGCCAGGCGGCCAAGAAGCCCCTAGCGGCATGATTCTGGCGTGTGCCGGAGGAAGACGGTTGGCGCCGATTGGAACACCGTGGGAAAATGTCAAGCGGTAAGAGGTGTACTTAAGAAGGGGGAACGATGCCGAGCGGCGGACACTTATCGGTCGCCGAACGGTTCGCGGTCGCGCCCGCAGAGCAGGTTCCGATCCCGCCGACCACCCGGCGCCAGTACATTACTGGTATTTACGCGATGAACCTTCACTCCGCAGACGGACCGTCCGGGGATTGGCACGACGTGTACCACTGGCGTGTCGGCATCGACCAGCCACGCCAGGTGCGTCTGGGCGGGGAACGGACGGACACTAACACCAATCCCATCTACGGGGACTGGGGGGTTTACGATGCCAGATCGATCTTGGAGTCAAAGGGGCTGGAGATCGTTCCGCGCGGTCCAGTTTGGGCAGCCGACTACTACCGTGCTATCTGCGACATGCTGTGGCATTCACTGTCACGCTTCGGTACGGTGATGAACCTCGACGGCGCAACCGACGACTGGTTGGACACGCCGGCACAGAAGCATATGGCCCTTGACGCGGCACGCCTGATGCGTCCGGCCCTGCCGACAGCAGACGCCAAGCATGCTCTGGACCGATGGATTTCGGGCGAAGCGGTGGGCCGGTCAAAGTGGCTGAGCATCTGACCCCCTGGACAGAAGATCCAGCCAGTTTCAGTAGCGCCCAGTTGACGCGCTTGGCGCTGATGGCGCGGATCGCACAACAGTTAACCAGCAGGGATGCCTTGGGCCTCACCCTTAAAGGAGGCACCGCGCTAGTGTTCGGCTACGGCATGCCGCGCTATTCGACCGATCTAGACTTCGACGGCAAAGACCCGTCTGTCGAAACCGTCACTGCCATCTCAGAAGCGGTCACAAAGGCCGGACTGACCAATCCCGCCGTCAACATCAAGAAGGACACCCAGACCACACGCCGACATATGGTCCACCATCCTGACATCGGAGTCGATCCACTGAAAATCGAGATCTCATATCGCCGCGCGGATCAAGTCAGCATGGACACAAAAACGATAAATGGCATCCGAGTCTACGATCTCGCTGCCTTAGCGCACCTCAAGACTTTGGCCTTCCTCGGGCGTGCAGTCGGACGGGACGTGTGGGACATCGGATATTTGCTTCGCCAACACGGGTCACTCATAGCCGACAACGACCTTCAACTGGTGGCGGGACGATTGAGTGAGCTTGGGCTTGACTACCTAGCCTCGCTAGTGGCAGAAGACGACTTGCTGAGTTCATCTGACGCAGAGCATGTGGTCCTGAGCCTATCCGAGAATCTGTACGACCTCCTGTCCAAGCGTGGCCTGGCTCCAACCGCCTGATCTGGCCGCGTGCCGCTTTGTCCTCACGTCGGCACCATCAGAGGAAGACAGTCCGTATGGAGCACCCATTTCGGCGCCGACACGCTGACTGAGGCCAAGCACACTGTACACGTCCTAATCACCTGAATTCCCGACCGGGTTGTGACGTAGTCGGCGGCGCGTAGGCGTTCCCCGCGATAAAGCGGCCCAACCGCCGCGCCCCGAAAAGAACCCCGGATTCATACGGATAAAAGGTTTGACTGATACGCTGGGGTGTGTGACGTGGGATGTGAAACGCTCCAAGCTGGTGGAAGCGTGGGTCCTCGCCGCTGACGCGCCAACCCAACAACTCTTCTTTGCTGCCATTGATGTGTTGGCCGACGACGGACCGGCCTTGGGGCGCCTGCTTGGAAGGAGAAGCGATATGAGTAAGCCATTAGCGGATTTGCGCGCCGCGTGCGGCGTGGACGAGGCCGAAGTGGCGCGGCTGGCCGATGTCATCCGGGCCGAGTACCGCGCGGCGAGGCTGCGCGAAATACGAGCAGCGCTGGGAGTCTCCCAGGCAACCCTGGCGGCCGAGACAGGCGTGTCCCAAAACCGGGTATCCCAGATTGAGTCGGGCCAGGTGGAGCGCGCGAGGATTGACACTCTGCGGCGATATATCGAGGGCCTCGGCGGGAACCTAGTGGTGGAGGCCGAGTTCGGGGACACCAGGCTCGCCGTCATATGAGAAGCCCAGAGGATGGATAGGCCTTGACGCCGCCGGGTCAAACGGAGAACGCGCGGCGGCCCTAGGATTGGGGGCGGCCCAAATCATTGCAGAGCAGGAGATCAACGTGACCACTGATTCGACTGACTACACCGCCACGCCGTTGGCGGAGGTGGACCCGGAAATAGCGGCTGTCTTGGACGCCGAATTGGCCCGCCAGCGCCGGACCTTAGAAATGATCGCTTCTGAGAACTTCGTTCCGCGCGGTGTGCTGGAAGCGCAAGGATCGGTGCTGACCAACAAGTACGCTGAGGGCTATCCCGGCAGGCGCTATTACGGCGGCTGCGAGGTCGTGGACATAGCCGAAGACTTGGCCATAGCCAGGGCAAAAGAGCTGTTCGGGGCCGATTACGCCAACGTCCAACCGCATTCCGGTGCGCAGGCCAACGCCGCGGCGCTGGCCGCCATGATGCGGCCAGGGGAGAAACTGTTGGGCTTGGAACTCGCCCACGGCGGTCATCTCACCCATGGCATGAAGCTCAACTTTTCCGGCAAACTCTACGAAGTCGCCGCCTACGGCGTGGACCCGGTCAGTTATCGGATCGAGCCGGAGGCGGTTCGGGCCGCTGCTCTGGAACACCGTCCGCAAGTTATCATCGCCGGTTGGTCGGCTTATCCTAGGCAACTCGACTTCGCTGCCTTCAGGCAGATCGCCGATGAGGTTGGTGCCGCCTTGTGGGTGGACATGGCTCATTTCGCTGGGCTGGTAGCGGCGGGCTTACATCCCAACCCGGTGCCGTTCGCCGATGTCACTACCTCCACTGTGCATAAGACCCTAGGCGGCCCGCGCTCCGGTTTCATCTTGTCGCGCTCGAACGAGCAGTGGGGAAAGAAACTGAACTCGGCGGTGTTCCCCGGTCAACAAGGCGGTCCGCTGATGCATGTGATCGCCGCCAAGGCGGTAGCTTTCAAGATCGCTATGACGGACGATTTCCGTGACCGCCAAGCCCGCACTTTGGCCGGAGCGCAGATCCTGTCGGAAAGACTGTTAGCCGGAGACGTCAAAGCCGCGGGGGTGTCTGTGCTGACCGGGGGGACCGATGTCCACCTGGTGCTGGTCGACCTCAGAAACTCGCCCTTGGACGGCCGCCAGGCGGAAGATCTGCTGGAGGAGGTTGGCATCACCGTCAACCGCAACGCTATCCCGTTCGACCCGCGCCCGCCGATGGTCACTTCCGGCTTGAGGATCGGCACCCCGGCTTTGGCCAGCCGCGGCTTTGGCCCATCTGAGTTCACTGAGGTGGCCGATGTGATAGCGACAGCCTTGCGGGAGGGCGATGGCGCCGATGTCGCTGCCCTCAAAGCCAGGACGGCCCGGTTGGCCGACGACTTCCCGCTTTACACGGGCCTGGTCCAATGAGCGGGCAACCCACGGCCCCGGGCGAGCGAAGGTCAACGGCGCGGCTGCTGGATGGTAGGCGGGCGGCATCGGACATCAAAGCCGATCTGAAAGGCAGGGTCGCGGCCCTGCGGGAGCGAGGAGTTGAACCGGGTTTGGGGACCGTGCTGGTGGGCGCGGACCCTGGCTCGGTCATCTACGTGAACGGCAAACACCGCGACTGCGCCGAGGTTGGAATAGCTTCAATTAGGGTTGACCTGGCTGAAGACGCTTCACAGGGCCAACTCATGGAGGCCCTGGCGGCACTCAACGAAGACCCGAGCTGTACTGGCTATATTGTCCAACTGCCGCTGCCGCGCCATCTCGACGCGGACGCGGCGATCCGGGCGATTGACCCCGCTAAGGACGCGGACGGACTGCATCCGGCCAACCTGGGGGCATTGGTGCTGAACGTGAACGCGCCGGTGACCACGCCGCTGCCTTGCACGCCGCGCGGGATCATTGACTTGATCCAGCGCAACGGCTTGGACCTGGCCGGGCGCCATGTTGTGGTGTTGGGCCGCGGCATCACCGTGGGGCGCTCAATCGGTCTTATGTTCACGCGCCGCGACATCAACGCGACCGTCACTTTGACCCATACCGGAACGGCTGGTTTACCAGGGCTGCTGCGCCAAGCCGATGTGATTGTGGCGGCCGCTGGAGTGCCGGGCTTGGTGCGGGCGGAGGACGTCAAGCCGGGGGCGGTAGTGCTGGATGTGGGGGTATCCAGGGTGCCGGACGGGTCCGGCAAACTCGTCATAGCCGGGGACGTGGCGCCAGAAGTGGCGGCGGTGGCCGGTTGGCTGTCACCGAATCCGGGCGGGGTCGGCCCCATGACGCGCGCCATGTT
>JAIRNM010000082.1 GCA_031258055.1 Bifidobacteriaceae bacterium | reverse complement strand
CTTCTGGATGGACCGCTTCCTACACCAGCGAAGCACCGCGGTTCACCTCGTCCAAGCCAATGTCGCTGGCGCTTTGGATGCACAGCAGGACACCGTGGGCGCCGTCAATTGAGGCTTCCAGCAGGGGCGAACTGATCGCCATCTCGGCCGCCCGGACCGTTCGATCCTCGCCCCTGGCGGCGCCGATCCCCATCAGGGCGCTGCCGGCGCCCTTCATGACCGATTCGACATCGGCGAAGTCAACGTTGATCAAACCTGGTGTCGTAATGAGGTCAGTTATGCCCTGCACGCCAGACAAAAGCACCTGGTCGGCGCTGCGGAACGCCTCCAGGATGGACATGCCCGGATCAGAGATCTGCATGAGGCGCTCGTTCGGGATGACGATCAGCGTGTCAACCTCTTGGCGGAGCTGTTCGATCCCCTCAATCGCCTGGTTCTCCCGCCGCCGACCCTCGAAAGCGAACGGCCGCGTCACCACACCCACCGTCAAGGCGTCCAATTCGCGGGCGATCCGTGCCACCACTGGGGCGCCGCCGGTGCCGGTGCCGCCGCCCTCCCCCGCGGCCACGAAGACCATGTCAGCGCCTTCGAGCACTTCGCGGATCTCGTCCGTGTGGTCCTCGGCTGATCGACGGCCGACCTCTGGATCAGCCCCGGCGCCAAGCCCGTGTGTCAGCTCACGGCCAATGTCCAGTTTGACGTCGGCATCCGACATCAGGAGGGCTTGGGCGTCCGTGTTGATGGCAACGAACTCAACCCCCTTGAGCCCGACGTCCTTCATGCGGTTGACAGCGTTGACGCCGCCACCGCCAATACCGACCACCTTGATAACCGCAAGGTAATTCTGGGGTGCCGCCACGGGGTCCTCCGATACTCGTTGACGCAGATATTCAAGTATTGACGCTAGGCCGCGCAAGCTCAGAATGAAATCACCCCTGGCCGCGTGTCGCGGACAAATGCCCCCAAATCGGTCCAGATCATTGCTTTTGGCGTGTGAGAATCTAAGACGTGAATCCGAAACCCAGGCGCCCGGTCGTCTTCAGCCGACCGGATCCCGGCACGATCCGCAACTTGGCGGACACGTTGCGCCAAGAGTCAACCGGGGCTGGTTTCCTGCTGGCGGGCGCCATCGTCGCCTTGGTCTGGGCCAACTCGCCCTGGGGCTACCTCTACACGGAGCTGTCTGAGACTGTCGTCGGGCCGCACGCGGCCCACCTTGATCTAACGGTGGCGGATTGGGCCAAAGACGGCCTGCTGACGATCTTCTTCTTCACTGTGGGCTTGGAGTTGAAACGGGAAATGGTGGTCGGCCAGCTAAGGCGGTTTTCGACGGCGATCGTGCCGGTGGCGGCGGCGGTGGGCGGGATGGCCATGCCCGCCTTCGTCTACTGGCTGGTGGGAGCCGTCCAAGGCTCAGACGCCATGGCTGGCTGGGCCATTCCGGTGGCCACTGACATCGCCTTCGCGGTTGCGGTGCTGAGCGCCTTTGGCTCGAATCTGCCCTCAGCCCTGCGGGCATTCCTCCTAACGCTGGCGGTCGCGGACGATCTGCTCGGGATCATAGTGATCGCGGTCTTCTATTCGGAAGGCATTTCGCTGGTCTGGCTGGCTGGCTCGATCGCCGCGGTCGCCGTCTACCTCTGGCTGGTGCGCAGGCGGCGCCCAGCCGCCATAGCCCTATTCGCCCTAGCGCTGATCGCCTGGTACTGCATGCACCGGTCCGGCGTCCACTCGACTATCGCCGGTGTGTTGCTTGGATTCGCCACTCCGGCCAAACCGACCCGCCGACAGGCGCCCGGTGCGCAGGCTCGCACCGAGCACTACGAACACTGGTGGCGGCCCATCTCGTCCGGTGTGGCCGTGCCCATTTTCGCCCTCTTCGCGGCTGGTGTGGCGCTCAATCCAGCGGCTTTGAAATCGGCCGCGCTGGATCCCGCCGCCCAAGGAGTTGTGGGCGGGTTGATCCTCGGCAAACCGGTCGGCATCTTCCTGACGACTTTCGCCTTGGTGGCGCTGACTCGGGCAACCCTGGACGAATCGGTGCGCTGGCGAGACTTGGTGGCCATCGGCTGTGTGGGCGGCGTTGGGTTCACCGTCTCGCTCCTAATTGGCGAATTGGCCTTCGCTCCGGGATCAGCCCATGAGGACGCCATCAAAGCCGGAGTCCTCTTCGGTTCGCTCGGAGCGGCCGCCCTTGGTGCCATCCTGCTGTCCGCTCGCTCGCGTTGGTATAGCCGTCACGTCTCCCTGGCGCTGGAGGAAGAGGAAGCGGTCGATGAAGGCGACCTCGACCTGGTCGTGCCAGACGAGGACGAATAGTCCCGCCCTTCGCCTATCAAGCCCCGGAGCAAGACTCGGCTCATTCGCCAAAGCGGCGGTGGCCTGGGAGCGCGTCCGACAACACCCTTCCAGGTGCCTCGGCGCTGCCTTCCTGGAGAATACGGCGGACGGGCCGGTTGGCCTCAGGGTTTGGCCTTGGGGCGGCGGCGGGGCTTGTCCATGTGACGCCAGCGGACGGCATCGGGCACTTCCATGGCATCACACAACGCCTCCCAAACGACACGCGGCTGGACGCCCTGCTCCAAGGCCTGCGCCGCCGTGCGCGAACCGAGC
>JAIRNM010000420.1 GCA_031258055.1 Bifidobacteriaceae bacterium | reverse complement strand
ATGCCGCCCAACCCCGGCTGTCGTTGCCTTTGTGGCGGCTCGGGTCGATTGGGCTTTGCGAAGCGGGGTGTCCGTCCGGTCCTCCCGCGGACAGGCGGGAAGGGCTCGGCTCTAAGCGGTCCGGGGGAACTAGCCCTGCTACCGCGGGAAGAGTTATCCGATTGGTCAGCGAACGGGCTCGGGGCGGACGCTTCGAGACACGGTGAACAGTCTTGCCCCCGGCCAGAAAGGCTCGCAGCGGGTGGAAGGAATCAGCTGTGATCCAGCCGCCCCAAACCAGCTCCCAGATGGCCTGGCGCAGGTCGCCCGAATCGGCCCCTGTGCCCATGCGTTCGGCCAGCTCAAAAGGCCAAAAAGCGCCGCCGTCAGCGAGCTGGCGGAGCAACTCGGCGCTGGTCGATCCGCCGGGTGGTGGTTCGGCGTCGGCTAACAACCGGTCCTCAGTACTAAGCGCGAATAAGCGGATTATGCCGTCTGCGGTGGCCGTCTTGCCCTGGCCAACCCAGGCCACCTCGCCCGCCGCGATCAGTTCGTCGAGGGCGGCGGGCGAATAGTCCCGCACCCGGCTGGGCAGGATCAGTGACTCTAGGGCGGAAGCTGGGACAGCCGCCCCCGCCAGCGAACCGATGGCGCTTAGAACGCCGTCCGCTCCCCGCAACTTGCCCAACTGCTGCCAAATTGGGGCGAAGGAGCCCAACACATTAGCGGGCACCGGTTCGATCTGCTGGCGCAGCGCCGCCAGCGACCGGCGCCGCAGACGGGTGATAATGCCCGGATCGCAGTAATCTGGCCCGCCTTGCCCGCCCGCTTCGACCGGCCTGAGCCGACCGCGCATCAGTTTTCCTTGGCGAACTAATACTTCCAGTTCGCGTTCCGCTATGGCCACGCCAAGTCCGAACTCATGGGCCAACTGTGATGCTTCGAAAGGTCCGTGGTGGCGAGCATATCGCCTGGTCAAAGCCCCGAGCGGGTCATCGGCCGGGGCCAGGAAAGCCTCCGGTAGGCCGGGTGGGAGGGCCACTCCCAGACCATCGCGGAGGGCGGCCGCGTCCTCGGCCGCGGCCCAATGGGTTTGCCCACCGATCCGCACCTCAATGGCGCGCCGCTGGCTGGACAATAGCACCGCCCATTCCGCCCAGGGACCGGCGGTGGACTGGTCTAGCTGGGACGCGTTCTGAGGCCCCAATTCGCGCAGCATATCCGCCAACTGTTCCGGGTTGGTGGCCTGCCTACCCGGCACCGCCCGCGCCAATTCGGCGCCGACAGCGAGAACCACCGCCGGGTCGAGCAGGTCGGCCAAGTCGCTGGCTGGTCCCGTCCCTAACAATTCCGACAGCATGGCCGGGTCCAAGGCCAAAGCGGCGGCCCGGCGCTCGGCCAGCGGCGCGTCGCCATCGTAGAGGAACTGTGCGGTGTAACCGAAGGCTACGGCACTGGCGAAGGGCGATCCGGTGGCGGTCTGGACTTCGACCAAGCGGACCCGGCGTTGCTCAATGTCCTTCATCAAGGCAGTCAAGCTGGGCACATCGAAATCATCCTGGAGAGTTTCTCGGATCGCCTCCATCACCACAGGAAAATCCTTGAAAGACGATGCGACTTGAAGAAGCTGCTGGGCTCTATGCCGCTGTTGCCACAGTGGCTGGCGTTTGCCGGGGGCGCGGCGCGGTAACACCAAAGCGCGTGCGGCGGCTTCGCGGAAGCGGGCCGCGAAGTGGGCGGTACCGCTGATAGCGGCTGTTACGGCAGGAGCCACATCATCCGGCGCGATCAAAATGTCAAGCGATGCGTCCTCCGCCATTTCTGGCAACCGCAGCATGATGCCTTCATCAGACGGCATGACCTGCGCATCCAGGCCGTAGCGCTCCCGCAGGCGGGCGGCCAGGACGGTGGCCCAAGCGCCATTGACCCGGCCGCCCCAAACCGAGTGGATCATGACGCGGGTGTCGCCGAGTTCATCGGGGAAGCGTTCCACCACGATGGTGCGGTCGTCTGGGAGAGCGCCGGTCGCCTCGCGCTGATCGTTCAGGTAGTCGACCAGGTTCTGTGCCGCCCAGCCGTCCAATCCTTCATCCCGCAGCCAGGAGCGGGCGGCGGTCGGTTCCAAGGTGGTCAGTTCGCGGATGAACCGCCCGATCGCGGCACCGAGTTCGGCCGGGCGGGCAGGCGAATCGCCATGCCAGAAGGGCAACCGGCCGGGCATGCCGGGCGCCGGAGTCACGTAGACGGCATTCGGGGTGATCTCCTGGATTCGCCAGGTCGACGATCCAAGCTGGAAAGTGTCACCGACCCGCGATTCGTAAACCATCTCCTCGTCCAGGTCGCCGACGCGCTTGGAACTTTTTGGGTCGGCCCTTTCTCCGGCCAAGTAGACGCCGTAAACCCCGCGATCTGGGATAGTCCCGCCGGACACTCGCACCAGGTAGGCAGCGCCGGGCCTAGGCGTCAACTCGCCAGTAGAGCGGTCCCAGACGATCCGTGGTTTGAGTTCGTCGAAATCAACTGATGGATAGTTGCCGGAGAGCATGTCGAGAACCGCTTCAAGCGAGCGTTCCCCCAGGTTCTCAAACGGAGCGGCTTGCCTGACCAAGCGTCCGAGCGCCGGGACGGTCCAGTCATCCATTGCCACCATGGCCACGATTTGCTGCGCCAACACGTCGAGTGGGTTGGCCGGGATGTGGATCGACTCGATCTGGCCTTGGCGCATGCGCTGGGCGGCGACCGTAGCCGGGACGAGGTCACCCCGGTAGACGGGATAGATCACCCCCTCCGAGACGGCGCCCACCTGATGACCGGCTCGCCCCACGCGCTGAAGCCCGGCCGCGGCCGAGGGCGGCGCCCCAACTTGGATCACTAAGTCGATGGCGCCCATGTCAATCCCGAGTTCCAGCGAGGAAGTCGCTATCACCGCTGGCAGCCGGCCAGCTTTCAACTGGTTTTCGATTTCGGTGCGCCTGTCGCGGCTCATCGACCCGTGATAAGCCATGGCGATCTGACTGTCGACAACGGCGGCGCTGCCCGCCGCCGCGACGATCTCAGCCGGTTGGACGGCGCCTGGGTCTGGTTTTTCACCGGTGACGCGGATCTGGTACTCCTCGTTGACGCGGGCGGCCAAGCGTTCGGCTGCCCGCCTGGAATTGGTGAAGACCAGGGTTGAACGGTGCGCCAACACGTGGTCGACCACCGCCTGGTGGACATGGGGCCAGATTGAGCCGCCCTGGATGGCGCCGGCTGCGTTGCCGCCGACAGCGG
>JAIRNM010000411.1 GCA_031258055.1 Bifidobacteriaceae bacterium | reverse complement strand
GGATTCCTCTCCGGTGGCGCCCGCTGCCCCGCCCTCGGCGCCAGAAAAGATAGCCGGGATGCCGGGGTAGGTCAGCAGCAAGGCCGCCCCGACCTCAACTAACCGGGGATCGGGCGCGATGGTCGCCATCCGGCTGGTGTCATGGGAGTCCAACATGTTCCAGGCGTGGCTCGACTGAGGCCAGGCGGCGGCCGACCCGAACTCCCGCATTGTGGCGACCACGCGCTGCCCGTCCCGGCGAGGCACCGGCAGCGGCACGTCCACGAACCAAATGGACGGGTCCAGCGTGGGGCTGGCAAGCCAGGACCAGGCCGGCTTGAGGAACGCGGCGTAGTTCATGATGCCGTGCCAGCCGTCGCCGGGCAGGTCGCGCGAGACGTCGAAGAAGTGCTCGCCGATCAGCAGGCTGTCCGGTTTCACCGCGTCCATCGTCCGCCGGATAGTCTTAGCCACCTTCTGGTAGAGGTCGTCTCCGGCAAACCGTCCCGTCATGTGGGCTACGTCGATCCGCCAGCCGTCCAGGTTGAAGGGCTCCGCCAGGTAGCGGCCAACCACCGAGTCCGGCCCGTCGATCATCCGCCGAACCAGGGCGTCGGAGTTCCAGTTGAGCTTGGGCAGCGAGGGGACTCCCAGCCAGGCCACATACTCAGGCGCTTGCGGCTTCGCTGGCGCGCGGTCGCCACCTGAGTTGGCGCCGTTCCCTAAGGCGGCATCGTCCCTCGTCTCAGTCCCGTCCCCCAAACCGGCCTCTTCGGCACCCGGGGGGTGCCACTGGGCGTCCAGGGCCGCCTGCCACTTGGCGATGTCCAGCGGGCTGTTCTCCGGCCAGTAGTAGAAGGACTGCTCCTCATTGGGCGGGACCTCGCCCCGCCTGGCAGCCTGGGCGCGCTGGAACCACTCGTGCGTGTCGCCAGTGTGGTTGGCGGTCAGGTCACCGATCAACCGGATGCCGCGCCGGTGCAGGGTGGCCGCCAACTCGATCAGCGCATCGTCCCCGCCTAGCAAAGGATCGACCCGGTCGAAGGTCGAGGCGTCGTAGCGGTGCGTGGAGCCAGCCGGGAAGAACGGTGTCAAGTAGACCAAGCTGACGCCTAGGTCAGCCAGGTAGTCCGCGTGTTCGGCCAGGCCGAACAGGTCGCCCCCGAACCACTGCCGGACGGAGGCCTCGCCGCCGGGAGCGGGCGGGTCGTCCCAGCGGGCCTCCCGCGCCCAGGCGGGCTTGGCCGCCACCACCCGCCCAGACCGCGCGAACCGGTCCGGGAAGATTTGGTAGCCGATGGCGTCATCGGACCAGGCGGGCGGTGGCCCATAGGTGGTGAGCAGGAAATCGCCCAAGGCGGAGACGTCACGGTCGAAGACGCCGCGGGCCGTCACCCAGTGGTAGCCGCCCTCGCGTGCGACCAGCCAGCGGTAGCGGACCTCGGGGTTGTCGACCGGCAAAGTCGCCTGGTACCACTTCTCCGTCTGGTTGGCGGCGATGACGCCAGCGGGCAGCCGAAGAGGGTCGCCGTCCCGCATCACCCAGAGCTTGACCGCGGTCTCTCCCCACCCAACCGGCACCCGCAGCCGCACAGTGATCCGGTCGCCTAGCCGATGGGACCGGCCGTCCACGTACAGGCCGGACCCGTCGTGGTGCGGCTGGCCCAGCCAGTTCGTCGCACCCACGAGGCGGGCTCAACCCTTGACGGCGCCCGCAACGGCGCCGCCAACGATATATCGCTGCAAGAACAGGAACAAGATAACAACCGGCACCGACACCATGACGGCGCCAGCGGCGAAGACCCCGTAGTTGGCGGTCTTGTCGCCTTGGAGCAGGCCGTAGAGGCCAACCGCCAGAGTCATCGAGTCAGCCGACTTTAGGAACATAGAACCGATGATGAACTCCGAGATGATGCCAACAAAAGCGAGCATCGCGGTGGTAGCGATGATCGGGATCAGCACCGGGAACAGAATCCTCGAGAAAACCTGGAAGTGCGAGGCGCCATCGATGATGGCGGCCTCATCAAGGGATTGCGGGATGGAGTCCAAGGTGCCCTTGACCAGCCAAACCTGGCCCAAAGCCCCACCCATCAAGCACAGGACATAGCCCGCAATGGTGGACAGGCCGAAGATCGGAAAAGCCTCCCCGAGCTGGGTAAACATTGAATACAGAGCGATGATGGCGAGTACGTTCGGGAACATCATGATCAGCAGGAGCGCCAGGATGCCGACCCGTCGCCCGGTGAAACGCAGCCGCGAGAAGGCGTAGGCCGCCAGTGACGAGCAGATGATCTGCAAGACGGTCACGACCAGACAGACGATCAGCGTGTTGAGATACCAGCGCAGGAACGGCCCCTTCGACCCGCCCAGCAAGGTGGTGTAGTTATCGAAGGTGATCTTCGAGGGGAAGACGCTCGAGCCGGTAGTTGAGCCTTGCGGGTCTAATGACACCCCAATGATGTAGAGCACCGGCACGCCCACGATCAGCACCATGACCAGGCCAATGATGTAACGCCAGCCGACCTCCACCCACCAGCGTTTGCGGGCGCCTGCGGAGTGGCGGTGGATCTGGGTTTGAGTCTTGCTGCTGCTCATGTCAAGTTCTCCAGCCTCTTTGTGATCCGGAACTGGACCGCTGCCAGCACGCCGGTCAGTATGAACAACAGGACGGACATGGCCGAGGCGAAGCCGAAATCGGTGCCCGAGCCGCCGAATGCCTGTTTATAAATCATCGAAATCAAAATGTCGGTGCCGCCACGCGTGAACTGGCCGGACAGGGCCGGCCCACCCTGGGTCAACAACTGGATAGCGTTGAAGTTGTTGAAGTTGAAGGCGAAAGACGCCACCAGTAGCGGCGCCACCGAGATCAGCAGAAGCGGCATGATAATGCGGAAGGTGGTGCTAAGCCCGGTCGAGCCGTCGATCCGGGCGGCTTCTTTGACGTCGCCGGGGATGGACTGCAAGGCACCGGTGCAGACCACGAACATATAGGGGAAACCCATCCAGATCTGGACCAGTATGACCGCGATTTTGGCCAGGGTCTGGTCGCCGAACCAGTTGACATCGATCCCAAACAACTGGTTGATCAGGCCGAAATCCTTGTTGAAGAACTGCGACCAGATCAGCAACGAGATCATACCGGGGATGGCGTAAGGCAACAGCAAGAACGCCCGCCAGGCCTTTTGGCCTCTGACCCGTTCGTCATTCAACGTCAGCGCCAAGAAGAAGCCAAGCAAGAACGTCAGGCCCACCGAGGCGAGCGAGAATATCAACGTCCAGGCGAAAGCGGCCAAGAACTGTGCCCGAATGGAGGAGTCAGTCAGCAGCCGGCTGTAGTTCTTCGTGCCGACATTCTGGAGCCATGACTTGCCTTGGAAACACTTCCCGTCCGGGGCGACGAAGCAGTTGGCGGTCCCGACCACTTGGTTGGGGTAGACCTGCCCGGAGTCGGAAACCAACTGGTCGTTGGCCTTGTCGTAACGGATCGAGGACTTGCCTTCATATGCCTGCGTCGGGGTCTGCACTTTGATGCCGGATTCGGAGCCGCCCGGCACGTTTACGGCCATGGCCTGCAGGTTGGCCCAAGCGTCGTTGATCTGTCTGGCGGTGAGTAGCTTGTAGCCTGGCACTGCGGTGACGCGACCGTCGGTGATAGTGGGCGCCTGGCCTGTCCAGGCGGCCAGGTCCTCTCCGTCGCGGCCCGCCAGGACCTTTTGGCTAGGATCGTCCCCGGCGATCAGGAATAGCGTGTACGGGCCATCGGCGACATCGCCGCCCTCGACCCCCACCGCCAGCGTATAAACCGGCGAGTCGGGCGTCCGCTTGAAGGATTCGGTCTGCACGGCCGCGATCATGGCTTCTTTGCTGGAGCGCGAGCCATCGCCGAAGTTGGTGAAGGAATAACCGACCGTCAAAACCACCGGAACAATCAAGAAAACGGACAAAAACGCCGTGCCCGGGAATAGATACTTGCCAGGGATAAAGCGCTTGGTCAGATAGATCACGAAGATCAAAACCACGGCGGCGACCATAATGCCGAGCCACATCCACATCTGGTAATGGATGAGCAACGGCACGGCGTAGACGCCAATGGCAAGGACAACCCCGAGGAATATGATCTTGGTGATCAGTCCGGGCAGGGTGGTATTCCTCTCGCGCGGCACGGAAGCATTCGGCGACGGATCGGTGCTTGGCTGTGATGTGAGAAGCATCAGCGACCTTTCTCGAAAGAACTTGGCGTGAAGCCGCCGAAACGTTTGGACAACCCGGCGCACACGGCGGTACTAGGGCTACTGGACACTGGAGGCGATCTCCTTTCCAGCCGCTTCGAAGGTCGAGGCCGGGTCGGCGCCTCCGACCACGGCCGCCTCCGCCTGACCGAGCGGCGACCACACGGCCTCCATGGCGGGAATGTTGGGCATCGCCTTGGCACTCTGAGCCAAATCGAGGAACTGCATCAAGATGGGATCGGATGCCTTCAACTGTTCGGCCAGGGCGTCTTGGGTCGGCACTCGCGCGTCGGAATTGTTCATCGCCCTAGTGATAGTGGTGTCGGCGAGCAAGTCGTTGACGAACTGCTGGGCAAAAGCAGGCGATTTCGCGTTCGATGCCACAAAGAAAGCCTGGACGCCGAGTGGCGGCTCGGCCGGGTCTAGGCCCGCGAAGCCGGGGATAGGCGAGAGCGTGAAGTCTAGGCCAGCCTCCCGGATCCCGGCCAGCGCCCACGGGCCGGACACCAGATAGGCGCATTTGCCATCGTTGAAGAGCTGAAGGGAATTGTCCCCGTTGATCGAGTTCTTCAGGACTCCCTCCGCCCCCAATTCGCCGATCTTTTTGGCCGCCTCAATCCCGCCCGCCGAGCCAACCCCGACGTCGGCGGTGTTAAAGCTGCCGTCGGCGTTGGTGCCGAAGATATAACCGCCGCCGGAGGTGAACAGGGGCTGCATGTGGTAAGCATCGCCGGACTCTCCGACCTGGAGGCACAGCACGTTCTCAGCGCTCCCGGCCTGACCGGCCGCGACCATGTCCTCGATCGTGGCGGGGGCGGCATTATCCGTCAAAGCGTTGTTGACAAACAGTCCCAGCGTCTCAATGGCATAAGGCGCGCCGTAGGTCTGGCCGCCGTATGACACGGCGTCGATGGCCGCCTGGCTGACGCCTTCGGCACTGATCTGGATAGGCACGATGGCAGAGTTTTGGACCAGTTTCCCGGTCCAGTCCTGGGCGCCGATGACGACGTCCGGGCCGTTCTTAGCCTCGTTCGCAGTCACGAAGTTGGACTGGAGGTCAGTCGCCACCGTCTGGACCACCGCGGTCAAGCCATTCTTCTCCGCCCAGGCCTTGAGCGGGGCCTCAAGCGCGCCGGTGCGGATAGCGTCAGCCCAGATGACCAGGTCCGCCTCGCCCCGGTTCGGTGATTGGCCGCCGCAGGCCGTCAGGCCCGCGCCAAGGCCCACCGCCGCCGCTGCGATTACTGCTATGCGTTTCATCGGACCTCCATTTTGCGTGCTAATTGAAGTTAATCCCCGTAAGCCGCGACGCTTGAGTTGTTTTGGCCCGGCCCCCGTTTAGGGACTCAGCTCTGCTCGTATACTAGACCGGATAGGGACGTCGCGCCTGGCGATTCGGACGTATTCCAAGTCCGATTACAGCGTCACTGGCCTCGGTAGCCCCCCATCTTCTTTGACTCGCTATTTCGGACGGAAGCCCAAAGGGCAACCGGACTTTCTGGGGCTTTTGACAGCCATGCTAGACCCGCTAACAGCGGCGCAACAAGCCGACGTGACCGACATCACATTTTGGGCGGCGCGGCAACCCCAGAGCACCGCCCGACGGCGAACTGATCGGGACCCGACAAGACATGACGCCCCGGATCGCGTACACTAACGGGGCTACTCGCGCGAGTTCCGATGCGCCGCCAACCGGCGGGCCGTCATCCTCGCGCCTTTACGAACGGTGCACACCCAAGAATGACAACGACTATCTGTGATCTGCCTGCCGAAGGGACGCCTGCCGAAGGGACGCCTGGTGGGGGGACGGAATCGCCCTTCGCGGCGCTTGGTCTACCCGCCTGGCTGATCCGATCCGTCAGCGCGGCTGGCTTCACGGCGCCGACTGACATCCAGGCCCAGGCCATTCCCGCCCTCTTGGCGGGCCGCGATGTGGTCGGGGTAGCCCGCACCGGCACCGGCAAGACGGCCGCCTTCGGCCTGCCATTGCTCACCCAGATAGACCCCCAAAACCCGGCCACCCAAGCTCTGGTCTTGACACCGACCCGTGAACTCGCCCTCCAGGTGGCCCGGGCGCTGAGCGATTTCGCGGCCAGCGCCGAGGCCTCCATCCGAGTCGCCGCGATCTACGGCGGCGCCCCCTATTCGGTCCAGAAACGCGATCTGGCGGCAGGCGCCCAGGTGGTCGTCGGCACCCCCGGGCGCGTGATCGACCACCTCGAACAGGGCACGCTTCGCCTAGACCAGTTGGCCTACTTGGTCTTAGACGAGGCGGACGAGATGCTCCGGATGGGCTTCGCCGAAGATGTCGACCGCATCTTGGCGACGGACACGCCCGCGCGGCAGACGGCGCTGTTCTCCGCCACTTGGCCACCAGCCATCGAGCGCACCGCCCAGGCCCACCTCTCTAACCCGGTCGAGTTGCGGTTGGGCCAGTCCCGGCCGACCGTCGCCGCCACCGAGCAGCGGTACGCCGTGGTGCCGCAGCGGCACAAGCTGGGGGCCCTCGCCCGCCTTCTTCAGGTGCACGATGCCGCCGGAATAGTCTTCGTCCGCACTCGCGCCGCCGTCGAGGAGGTAGTCCAGGGCTTAGCCGAACGCGGCGTGCCAGCGACTGGTATCTCGGGCGAGGTGTCGCAGGCCGAACGCGAGCGAATCGTCAAGCGGTTGCGTGCTGGCGGCATCGACTGGTTGGTCGCCACCGATGTGGCGGCCCGGGGCCTGGACGTGGACCGGATCGGCCTGGTCATCAACTTCGATCTGCCCCGTGAACCAGAGAGCTATGTCCACCGGATCGGGCGGACCGGGCGGGCAGGCCGGACTGGCCAAGCGATCACTTTGGTGGCGCCGCACGAACAGCGCAAACTGGGCCGGATTGAACGCCATATCCACGCCAAGCTGGAGCGGCTGGAGGTGCCGAGCCCACGCGATGTGACAGCGCACCGTGCCGCTGCTGTCGCCGTCGCGGCCAGCGGGCGGCTAACTCTGGGACGCCTCGACGCCTGCCGCGAGGCTCTCACCGAGGCGCTGGCAGACTCCGGACACGACCCGCTCGATTTCGCCGCCGCCATCTTGGCGGTCGCCGTTGGCGACAGCGGCATCCCCGCCCGAAGCGAAGCTGAAACCGACTCCAAAGGTCATTTTGACCGTCCCCGCGGTGGCGAGCGAAACGACCGCCGCAGGAGCGATCACGAGGGCGGCTATTGGGGCGGGGGCCGAGACACGGCATCGCCCAGCAGACGTCCGCGGCAGGGCGCCCACCAGTCCAAACGCTATTGGATCGGGGTGGGACACCGTCACGGCGTCAGGCCGGGCGGGATAGTCGGCGCCATCACTGGCGAATCGGGGCTGCGCGGCGGCGACCTGGGGCGGATCGACATGTTCGCCAACTATTCGCTCGTTGAGATCATGGCCGACCTGTCGAAAGACACTATTCAGCGACTCAGCCGGGCCCGCCTGGGCGGACAGGCCCTGCGCCTGCGCCCCGACCGCCCGAAGTAGCCAAATGCCGCCTCCCAAGTGATCTAGCGGCGCTAGCGGCGGCCGAAGAGGAAGCCAGCGCCCCAGGACAGGTGGATCACCATCACCGCCCACCACATTCTGATTTTGCCGCCTAGGCGCAAGCCGCCCGAGTTCGCCAACACCAACAGCGCCGTCACCAGCCCGTACAGCACCGGCAAGGCCGCCAGCCAACACAGCCAAGCCAATCCCGCGACGGCGCCGACCCCAGCCGCCAGCAAAGCTAGAACGAGGGCGGCGACGAGCACCGGCGGCAAGACGTAACGCCAGGTCGAAGTGTCGGAGTGAGCGGCGATGATCCGGCGCCGCCAAGCGCCGACCCGGAACATTGAGCGCGCCAGTTCACCGGCCGAGCCGGGTGTGCGCCCGCGCAAAGCCAACGAGGGATCAAGCCAGACCATGCCGCCCGCCCGGCGCACCCGGTGTTGCAGTTCCCAGTCCTGGGCGCCGGCGAAGGCTTGGTCTAGGCCGCCGACCCGCTCAAACGCGTCGCGCCTTATCGCCACCATCCGAACTGAGTCAACTGGTCCCTTGCCGACTCCGACCCGGGCGGGCCTGGGGCCAACGCCAAGGCGCGAATTCAGCGCCCGCGAGATCGCCTGTTCGGCGGAACCCAGCCCAAAGGCGACCGCGGACCCGCCGACGACATCGGCCCCGGTTACCTCCATCGCCGCGACGGCTTGCCGAAGCAGCCCAACCCAATTCCCGGCACCGCGCCTGACCCGCGACAACACAGGGTATTGAGCGGCGAAGGCGGCGGCGTTCAGGAGGGCGGCTTTGGAGCCTTGTTGGGCGTGGACCACGGTCACGCGCGGGTCGGAAGCGAGATCATCTAAGGGATCACCAGCGGCTGGATGAGCCGGATTCGGCGGCGCCGCCAATAGAATCTCGAATTCGCCCGGGTAGGGCTTGGCCAGCAACCGGCCAACCGCCTGACGCGCCCAAGCCTCATCGGTGGCCACCACGATCAGGCTCACAGCCGGCCAGTTGACTGTCCCATTAGCCCGCGGCCGAGCTGCTTCGGCGCGCGGACCAGTGCCGGAATCTTCCGCGCTGCCTGTGCTGGACACCCTCTAATTCTAGGTCAGCGCCTACTATGGCCGTGATGAGTAGTCCACGCAACCTTCCCCGCCCGCGCCCGCCAGTGCGGCAATCCGCGCGCCGGGTGGCGGGCCCGGCCCGGCCGCTCAACGTTCCAACTGATCCGGTGCCCGGTCCTATCCAGTCAGCGCCGCCGACCGCCGCTACCCGCGTTGCCCCTGCTGACGCGATCCCAGCCGGTCCGGCGCGGGCGCCGCGGCGCGCCGCTGGGCGTCCCCTTAATACGGCTACCGCTCAGCCGAGCAGCATCCCGCCAAGTCGGCCTGGGACAACTCCGGTCCAGGCCCAAGGCTGGCGGCCTGGCAACGGCGCCGCTCCAACCCCTTGGGCCAGCCCGCCGACCCGACCCGCTGCTGGTCCGCCCCGCCGGCGGCGCCGCCGGACCGGTCGGAAGGTCTTTGGCACCCTGGCGATCCTCCTGATCCTGGCCTTGGCTTGGCCGGTCGGATTGGCTATCTGGGCGAACTCTAAGCTGCAGCACGTCGACGCCCTAGTCGAAGGCGGCACAGACACCGGTCGCACCTATCTGGTGGCCGGGTCCGACAAACGCGGTTCGGGCGGCGTCAACGACGCCACCGACGGCGCCCGGGCCGATTCGTTGCTGCTAGTCCACGTCGCCCTAAACGGCCAGGCTTTTCTGGTTTCGCTCGCCCGCGACACCTACGTGGAGATTCCCGGTCATGGTGGCAATAAGATCAACGCCGCCTACGCCCTAGGCGGCCCCACTTTGCTCGTCGACACCGTCCAGCAGTTGACCGGCCTCCACGTCGATCATTACGTCGAAGTGGGCTTCGGGTCAGTCGTTGAATTGGTCGATGCCGTCGATGGCGTCAACCTTTGCTTGGACCAGACGGTCTCAGACAAGGACTCGAAGCTCAATTGGGAGGCCGGCTGCCACGATGTTGACGGTACCGAAGCGCTGGCCTTTTCCCGGATGCGCAAGTCCGATCCACTCGGAGACATTGGGCGCGGCTTGCGCCAACGCCAGGTTGTCGCGGCCGTTGTTGGAAAGGCGATTGATCCTTCGCTGCTTTGGCATCCCATGCGGCAGATCGAATTGGTCAAGGCCGGTACCGAGGCCCTGACAGTGGATCAGGACGCCTCAATTCTGTCCTTGGGGCGCTTGCTGCTTGATTTCCGGGCCGCCGCTGGCCCAGACGGCGTCCAGGGCACGCCCACTATCCAGACCTTGGATTATGAGCCTGGCGGCATTGGCTCCGCCGTCCTGCTGGCGCCGGAGCGTTCCGCCCAGGATTTCCAAGAGATTCGCGACGGCACCTGGAAAGGCAACCAAACCGGCCAGCAATAGGCCTCCTTTCCCACCTCAGGACCGATCTCCACGAAACCTTTACTGCCTGTCACCTGCGCCTTCGCTGTTCGCGCGGATGCCTGGACTACCCTTGAAACGATCTTTATGAGCGGCCTGAAGGGGGTTATGTGCATCCGCGCCACGCGTCTAGCCGACCGCCCGCGCCCCCAAAGCACCGTTTGAGAATCATTGAGCATCGGGCGCTGAAGGCGGTGGCGGTAGTGGTGGCGGCCTCAGCTTTGGCTGGTTTCGTGGCCGTCGGTGAGCGTGTCCGGCAACTCAACTCGAACATCACCGTGTTGAAGGGGATTGACCAGCTAATCGGCTCGGATGATCGGCCGACGGAACGGGCCACCACCTCGGCCGAGCCTGATCCGCTTGACCCGTTTGGTGGACGCGCCGTCAATATCCTGATCACAGCGATCGACTCACGCGAAGGCGAGAACAGAGACGCCGTCGGTGACTCAATGGACACCCTGTCTAATGATGTGAACATGATCGCTCACATCTCGGCCGACCGGGAAAGAGTCGACGTCATGGCCATTCCGCGCGACACCATGGTGGCGATGCCCGCTTGCACCAGGGCCGACGGCAGCCAAACCGATGCCTCCAACCGGGAGCAGATCAACACCGCCTTCGCTCTCGGCTCGAGCAGCAATGCCCAGAACAAGAGCGAGGGCGCCGCCTGTGTCTTCAAGACAATCGAGTCTGTCACCACCATCCCCTTGGACTCTGTCATCCTGGTCGACTTCGCTGGTTTCGCCTCCGTCGTTGACGCGCTGGGCGGCGTCGATGTGTGTACTCCGGAGGGCCTGACCTCAAAGAAGGCACACCTGAGCTTGGAACCCGGTTCTCACCACCTTGATGGACTGACGGCCCTGCAGTACGCCCGCACCCGTGATCCCCGCACTTTTGACGGGCGCTCGCTCTCCGACGGCTCCGACATCCAACGCATCTCCCATCAGCAGCAACTGATCGCTACTGTCATCAACGAAGTCTTAGCTTCCGGCAACCTCAAATCGATCAACAAGCTCAACACCACCGCCTCGGCCATCACCAAGTCGCTTTATGTTGGCAGTGAACTCGGCTCGGTCGTAGGCATGGCTGGCTTGGCCTACTCGCTGCGCGACATCAAGCTGGAAAACATCTCCCTTTTCACCGTCCCCTGGGCGCCGGATTCGATCGACGCCAACCGCGTCAAGCTCGCCAGTTGGGGCACCGACAGTCGGTTTGGCGGTCTGAACGCGGCTGAGATCTTCGAACTGATCGCGACCGATCAACAAATCCCCGGAACCGTACCCTATAAGCTGGCCAATCCCGAAGCCCCGTCCGGTGCCGCTTCGGCCGAACCCGATCAGACCGCCAGCCAGGCGCCGGACAACTCTCCCCCGGACGGGCCCAATGCGGTGGCTGTGACACCTGAGGCGGACGATGATTTCGTCACGCCCCGGACCGTCCCCACGGCCGAATGCAAAGTCGAGGGCCAAGGCTCCAACGGCTGACTAACGCACGGCAATTGCCTCCGGGCCACCTTCTAGGAGCTGGACGAACTGGGCTTCGTCCAGGATGGGACGGCCGAGTTGGCGGGCTTTGCCTTCTTTTGCGCCAGCCCCCGGCCCCACCACAACGTAATCGGTCTTGGCCGAAACAGAACTGGCTGGCTTGCCGCCGCGAGCGGCGATCGCTTCTTTCGCGCCTTCGCGGCTGAACCCCTCAAGACTGCCGGTGACGACCACCGAGAGCCCCGCCAGGGTCTGGGCCAGGCGGGCGCCCGCTTCGGCGGCTAGACGCACACCGGCGGCGATCCAAGCCTCGATTATGTCCCGGTGCCAATCAACCGCGAACCAGTCAGTAACTGACTGCGCGATCCCCGGCCCCACGCCATCGACCGCCGCCAGTTCCTCCGGCGAGGCGGCCGCGATCGCTTCAACCGAGCCGAAATGAGAGGCTAACGCTCTGGCCGCGGTCGGGCCGACGTGACGGATCGACAAAGCCACCAGCATTCGCCACAGCGGCCGGGTCTTGGCTTGTTCGAGTTGTTCCAGCAGAATCTGGCCGGACTTGGACAGCTCACCCGAATCGTTGGCGAAGAAGCGCCTGGTTTGCCAGCCGCCGTCCGGCGTCCAACGCCAGACTTGGGCTTTGATCAGGTCACTGGCCCGCAAGGCGAAGAGCCCGGCCTCTAAGGACAGGACCGGCCTTATCGCAGCGCCCGCGCCGGGGGCTGGCCGCGAGTGATCAGGACGCAAAGTCGCCATCGGGTCGGCCAGCGCCAGGGCGGCCTCCTCTCCCAACGAATCGACATCGAGCGCGCCGCGCGAACCGAGGTGCTCAATGCGCCCGGCGATTTGGGCTTTGCAACCACGGGCGTTGGGGCAGCGCAAATCGACTTCGCCTGCCTTCTCCGGGGCTAGCGGCGCGCCGCAGGAGGGGCAGTTGGTGGGCATCACGAAGGCCCGTTCGGCGCCGGTCCGAAGCTCAGGGACGGGGGCAACGATCTCTGGGATCACATCGCCGGCTTTTCGCAGCACCACCGTGTCACCGATCAACACACCCTTGCGGGCGACTTCACGGGCGTTGTGCAAGGTAGCGAAGGCCACCGTCGAACCAGCCACCTGGACCGGGGCCATCACTCCATAAGGTGTCACCCGTCCGGTTCGGCCTACCTGGACCCGGATGTCCTCCAGTTTGGTGTTGACCTCTTCCGGCGGGTATTTGTAGGCGATCGCCCAGCGCGGCGCCCGCGAGTTCGCTCCCAGCGCCCGCTGCACCGCGAAGTCATCCACTTTGACGACAATCCCATCAATTTGATGGTCAATTTCGGCCCGGTGCGCCCCGAAGTGCTCAATCATCGCCTCAATTCCGCTCGCCGCCACCGTCACGCGGTTGTGAGGCGAAATCGGCAGACCCCATTTAGCTAGCAGTTGATAGGTCTCCGATTGACTCTCCGGCACCGCCCCCGCCACCGCCTCCGGCCAGGTCAGCGTGCCAATGCCGTGTACCAG
>JAIRNM010000355.1 GCA_031258055.1 Bifidobacteriaceae bacterium | reverse complement strand
CCAGATCGCGCATTGCCATAGTTTCCTGCAAGCTCGAGACAACCGGCGAGCTTTCCCAAGACCGCAGAATGCCAGTGTCACACCGGATATAACCGCAAGTCACAGCTCTTGTCATTGTCCCCGAGCCGATCATCCTGTCATTGCACGAGTATCGCTGATACAGCGAAGTTCGTCGGCCGCGCAGCCGTTTAGCTTTGGTGCGATGGCTGAATGCAGCACATAGTGAGATGTCTGTCGCGCCCGTCTGCGGGCGCATCTACCACTAACCATAGGAGGACAATGTGAGACAACTGCTTCGAGGAGCGACGGCGGCACTGGTCGCGGCCGCTATCGGAATCGGGACGGCATCTGCAGCTGGGGCTAACGCGCCAGCGACTGCACCCCAGCCAACCGTAGTCGCGACCGCTGACTTGGTGGCGCCGAACCCGGAGCCGATCCAAGGGAGCGATCCATCTGCTGGAGACAACCCAGACGGTCGCCGCGTCGAGCCTAGGGGCCTCAAGTCCACGCTCGTCAAACTTGCGCTCAAGGCCATTGCGAAGGCCATTCGCGGAGGAGCCAACGGCTTCGTAAACCTAGCGAGCAAGTTTCTCGACGACGCGGCCGAAAAGGCCATCCGCAACAACGCTGGCAAGATAGCCGATGTGATTGAGGACGTAGCTGACTTGCCCGGCGTCTTGGCACACACGGCCAAGGATAAGATCCGTCAGGGCCTTGAGCCTCTGGTAGGCGGCGGCACGGCGAACGTCATCGCCAACGCCGTTGTGGGAGTACTTGAGCTATTCTTGTGAGTTATTCTAATGTCGGTCGCTTTCCGGCCCTCGGTGTCATTTCTCAACGACACCGTCTGGGCCGGAAAGCGGCAGGTGCGGGAAAACGGAATCAGGGACCGTTCGATAATGAACTGCGGGAGCGTCCGGTCGGACCAGGCCAGCAACGTCGCGAGAAGCCCTGCAGAAACACCGAAAGGAGAATGGGGCGAGCAGTGCGAACTCCCCAAAGCGGTAATGGAGAAAGATGAAACAGCCGAAGACAGTATTGAGGCTCGGCTGACACGTCTCGAAAATGAACTTGCTGAAATGCATGACCTGGTGTGGAACCTCAACAGTGCGGCGGTTCTTGACGACGACCGCCAGCCCTACTTCGCTGAACTCGCAAGGAAGCGGCTAACAGGAGACAGGCTCCAGGCTGTCACGTTGACGATTCTCGCTATTCTTTCGCGGGCTGAAGGAGAGGCACCGCCTGTTCCTAAGGACCTCCATTTGTTGGAGCGATTCCCTGGTTTACAACGGGCGTTGGAGCCCGAATCTATCACCCCCGCGCGAGCAATCGAATTGCTCGGCTCCGTGCTTGGCTCTGCGCTCGGCAGCGACGAAAAAGGAGCCATCAGGCTCCTTGAGGCCCATAGGCGCCAGGGTTTCGGCGGTCGAGCCCATCAGGAATTGGGGCTTTAGGCCCTGCGCAGTCTGCTCGCGAGGTAAGCCTCAATGGCACGCCTGCCGAGATCATCAGTTTTCGAAGACAACTGCCGCCGCCTACGCGCCGCGATCAACGCCACGCCGAATTGAAGCGGCGCCAGCTCAGGCCATCAGGCGCGAAGTCGCAGAACTCCGGGGTGACGAGAAACTCCCGCCTCCTCCCGCCTTCTCGGGTCATGCTGCGCGGAGCCGCGGCATCTCCTTTACTTCTCAGTCCAGGCCTAGGTCGCTCAAGCCAAACAGGTAGTGGTAAGGGACACCCAGTTCAGCGGTGATCTTCTGGGCGGCGCCAGTGTCCCGGTCAACAATCACGGCTACCGCTTTCACCTCAGCTCCCGCTTCGCGCAGCGCTTCAACAGCGGTGATGACCGAACCGCCCGTCGTTGAAGTGTCTTCAACCGCGACGACTGGCCGTCCAGTAACATCAGGGCCTTCGATCCGGCGCTGCAGGCCATGCGTTTTAGCGTCCTTGCGGACTACGAAGGCGTCCAGGCCAAGCCCACGGGAAGCAGCGGCATGGAGCATGGCGGCTGCGACCGGGTCCGCGCCCATGGTCAGTCCACCAACCGCCAGATAGTCCTCACCGGGCACCAGACCGCGTTCTTCCAGCAGATCGAGCAGCAGGTGCCCCACCAGCGGCGCCGCCACGTGATGCAGAGTGACGCGGCGCAGATCGACGTAATAAGAAGCCTCCCGGCCGGAGGCCAAGACAAACCGTCCCTGGATCACCGCCAGTTCGCGGATTAAGGCAAGTAGACGTGCGCGCGGATCAAGTCCAGCGGAATCGTTAGGGAACGTCACGGGGGAATCCTCTCAAAGCTGGCCCGACGGCATCGGCCACCAAAAACTTCAAAGCTAACGGTCCTCTACCTGGCTCAGCCCGCGGATGATGAAGCGCGGCAGCAGGCGGGCCACCTGCCCGATCAACCCGTAGCGCAGCGAAGGAGTGGAAAGCACGGCGCCCCGGCGGACATCGGCCAGGGCGCGGGAGACGACATCGGCGGCCGAAAGCCAAGCTATCGACGGGTAAGAAAGGTAATCCAAGCCGGCGCGGGCGTGGAATTCGGTGCGTGTGAGCCCCGGCAACAAGGCCGTGGCGGTCACACCGGTGCCTTTCAACTCCACGGCCAGCCCCTCAGTGAAGGTCTTGACCCAAGCCTTATCAGCGGAGTAGATACCGCTCGCCAGATGAGCGGCGATGGAGGAGACGTTCACAATGGCGCCGCGTCCGCGTCCGACCATTGAGCGGGCGGCGGTGTGTGACAAGACCATAACGGCGTGGATCATGACTTTCTCCATCGCCGCCAGATCCTTTATGGACGAATCGAGAAAGGATTCGCGCAGCCCGAAACCGGCGTTGTTGACCAGGAGCCCAACCGGGTGCGTTGGCGCCCGTAAACGGGCCGCCACTCGGTTCAGTTCCCGTTCCTTCGACAGGTCAGCAGCGAGGACCTCAACCCTGACACCGGCGGCGGACCGAATCTTGGAGGCGACCTGATCTAGGCGCTCCTCGTCGCGCGAAACAAGCACCAGATTGTGCCTGACGGTGGCCAACTGCCAGGCGAATTCTTCCCCCAGTCCAGCGCTCGCCCCGGTGATCAGTGCTGTACCCATAGTCCCAGCCTACTTTGCGACTCCGCCGGAGCGACCTACTGTGGGCGTATGCGGATCGCTACTTGGAACGTCAACTCGCTGCGCGCGCGGCTCGACCGGACCCTCGCCTATCTCGAAAGCCATCAGATTGATGTGCTGGCTTTGCAGGAAACCAAAGTCAAGGACGCGGACTTCCCAGCCGAACCCTTCACGGCGGCGGGCTACAAAGTGGCGCACTTCGGCTACAACCAGTGGAACGGCGTGGCCGTGGCTACGCGTGTCGGTCTAGCGGACGTGCAAACCTCGTTCCCTGACCAGCCGACCTTCGCCAAGCCGGGTAGTGAGCCAGTCTTGGAGGCTCGCGCTTTGGGCGCCAACTGCGCCGGCGTCACCGTCTGGTCGCTGTACGTCCCGCACGGGCGTGGCCAGGCTGATCCGCACATGGCCTACAAATTGGATTTTCTCCGCACCTTGGCGACCGATGCCGCCGCTTGGCTGGCCGCAAACCCAGCCGCCCAGATCGCCCTGGTCGGCGATTTCAACGTCGCCCCGCTCGACACGGACGTTTGGGATGTCTCGGTCTTTGCGGGCCTGACCCACATTTCCCCGGCCGAACGGGAGGCCTTCGCCGCTTTGGCGAAAGCCGGTTTCAGGGAGGTCACACGCGAGCATCTGCCGGCCGAACATCTCTACACACAATGGGATTACCAGGCTCTTCGCTTCCCCCGGAATGAGGGTATGCGAATCGATTTCGCCTACTGTTCGCCCGCTTTGGCTGATCGCGTCAGCGCCGTGGACATTATTCGCGATGAGCGCAAGGGCAAGGGCGCCTCCGATCATGTGCCGGTGGAGTTGACCTTGGCCTGATCGCGCTCCGCCTGGTCCCGGCGGGGGCGTTGACCACTAACCTGGCTGTGTGGCATTGACAGCCAATTCGGCCGCTCCGCGCGTGACTACCCCCGGCCCTCCCCGCTTGCGCCTCCCGGCCCGGCCTTTCGGCTTGGGCACAGCGACGCCGTTCCCGCTCAGCTCGCTTGGCAACGCTCTGCCCCAGGCTCGGTCGTCTACTTCTTTGGTAGCCGATGCCGTCGTCCAGCCCACACCCCCAGCCGCCCGCCCCGCACCACTTGGGCCGGGGCCTGTCCAAGTGCAGCCCCCGCCTACCTACGGCCAGGGGCCTAACCATGGACCGGCGTACGGGTACGGCAGCCCAG
>JAIRNM010000347.1 GCA_031258055.1 Bifidobacteriaceae bacterium | reverse complement strand
GAGCTTTCACCCGCGTCGATGGTGGTCACGGACCTGTGGGGCAACCTGGTGGATGGCGACGGCTCGCCCAGCTCGGACACATTCGCGCACGCTTACGTCTACCGGCATTTGCCGGAGGTCGGCGGCGTGGTCCACACCCACTCGACCTACGCGACCGCTTGGGCGGCCCGGGGCGAACCGATCCCGTGTGTACTGACCATGATCGCTGACGAGTTTGGCGGACCCATCCCGGTGGGCCCGTTCGCGTTGATTGGCGACGACTCAATTGGCCGCGGGATAGTCGACACGCTGCGCGGCTCGAGGTCCAGCGCGGTGCTGATGGCCAATCACGGCGTGTTCACAGTCGGGGTCAGCGCGGCGGCTGCGGTCAAGTCGGCGGTGCTGTGCGAGGATGTGGCCCGGACTGTCCACATTGCCCGGTGCCTCGGCGACCCAGTGCCCCTCGACCCGGCCAGCACCGAGCATCTGTACCAGCGCTATCAGAACGTCTACGGCCAACGGGGGTAAGAGCTGATCCCGCGACAAGGCGCAGAATGACGCGGGACAGCCTGGCTGTGGCCGCGGGCTTTCTGGCATCACGGCGTTCGCCACAGCGCCACGTCCCACGCCGCCAACTCAGAGTCTCGTCCGGCCAGGGCCAGTGGCATTTGCCCGGCACCGAGAAGGTAAGGATTGGCCACCGGGTCCATATCGGGAATTGCACTGGGTAATCGGATGTTATCGGGTTTTCCGATACTGCCCGATAATTCTCGATACGGCAGAATGCGAGTTTGCTCCTTCGATCCGGTCCCGGCTCATTCCGCGAAAACAAGGGGCGACAAGCCACTACACCAGGCAGAGTATTACGGACAGCGCTTCGGAGATGGCGTCCAGTTCGCCTTCTTCGAGTCTGGCCAGCCGACGCAGCAGCCGACTGGGCGCGAGGCCCACGACGGCTCTACACATGGCAACGCTGTCGCGGTCCAGGCCATCGCGGCGTCCGATCCTAGGCCGCAGCCCCCCCTGGTTCGCCGAGGCCGAGAGCGGGACTACGCACACTAGGTCCCAGGGGTCCGGGCCATGCAGGGCGGTCGCGGATACCACCACCGCGGGCCTAGTCTTCGACGGCTCGCCGGTGGCTGCGGCGCCGAACCGTGTCAGCCAGATCTCGCCCCGCGCCGGCCGGTCGACCGAGTCCAGAGCCGTCGAGACCGACCCGGCCAGCCTGTCAGCCGACAGACTCATCCGTCTGCCTGTCCCAAGCGTCGCCGGAGGAGTTCTGCCAGGCCGCATACTCGGCCATAACGGCAGGGTCCTGTCCGTCGAGGTGCGCGGCCCGCCTCTCCTCCGCGAACAGCACCTCCTTCGATTGGCGCCTGGCCAACTCGCTCAGGTATCCAGCCAGTGACAGGCGCCTCTCGCGCGCTTGCTCGCTCAACAGCCCATGGACTTGCCGCGACACCCTGATAGTGGTCGTCTTCGTCATGTAGACAGAGTAGCGCCTCCCGGTAGACAAGACCCGTCAGGGCATAAACGGCGTGCATGCGCACCACGACTGACGTCGCCGCGCGTGGGTCACTTGCCGAAACCGGCTGTAAGGCCTGCCACCAATTGGCGGCGGCCCACGATGTACGCGGCCAGGACGGGCAGGGCGGACAGTACCACGGAGGCCAGGATGGCAGGAGTGTTGACCCCGTGCTCGCTTTGGAAGGAGAAGAGCGAATAGGGCAAGACCCGGACTTCGGCGGAACCGGTCAGCACTAGCGGGAACAAGAATCCGTTCCAGACTTGCAGCGCTTCGTAGATTCCGACCGTCACAATCGCGGGTTTGGCCAGGGGCAGGACCAACCGATAGAGCGTTCTCCAATGGCCAGCTCCGTCCACAGTCATGGACTCGAACAGTTCCTTAGGAATGTCGCGGATGAAGTTGGTGAGGATCAGCACGGTTATTACTCTGCCGCGCCAGGCGAGCACGTCGCCATCAAAGGCTCGGAGCGGATCGCTGGGTGGGTCGAGCAGCTAGCCGATGCCGTCGAGCGGACTCACCGCGCCGGAGCGGGCGGCGTTTGGCAAGCGCGCGTGCCAAACGCTCTGTTCGGCGACTTCAACCCGTACACCCAAGTCCTGCGCGGTGATTGGCGCATGCGGCCTGCCCTTGGGCGCCGCCGACCGCTGACCAGCCGGGCCTGATCGGCCCAAACTGGGCTAAGGGCTGGGTGGTCGAGGACAACCTGATCCACGACGCCAAATGTTCGGGAGTGTCCATCGGCAAGGAGGCTTCGACGGGCGACAACTTCTTCACCGAGCGGCGAGACAAGCCCGGTTATCAATACCAGTTGGAGGCGGTGTTCGCGGCTCGCGCTGTCGTTTGCTGCCTACCTTTCCAGCGTCGAGGCCGCGCTGCCTGGAGACCTGGACGCCGTCATCGGGCTCAAACAACCTGTTTACACCAGTCACAACTGCTACCTTGGCGGGGCTGCGCCGACCGTCGCGGAGCGGACGGCGACCCTCGCCCCGGCAGTCGCCCCGATCTCCATCGCGGAACAAGGCGGTTGGGTTTGCCTGATGGCCGATCTGCCTCCCGAATTCGCCGCCTGCGTGGCGCCGGTCCAATCGACGCGCACCTTGCCGCCCGTCCGTCTAGTGGCCGCCGCCTTCGAGAACTCGGACGGATCTGACCTGGTGCTGGACGAGGACTTCGGGGAGGACCCAGAACTGGCCTCGCAACTGATTGACGTCATGACCCGCGCCATGTCCGGCACGGATGATCCGGCCAACGAGGACGCTTTCTGGACCAAGGCGATCATCGGCACCAAGCACTTCGCCAACTACAACGCCCAGTGGTACCGCACCCAGGGGAACTTCGACGCCAGCCAGCGCTCCCTGATGGAGTACACGTCGTTCCCGGCCATGCGCGGGTTCGCCTCCGGGGCGGTCAACGCCTTTATGACCAGCTACGGGCGCACCAACGGGATACCGAACAA
>JAIRNM010000319.1 GCA_031258055.1 Bifidobacteriaceae bacterium | reverse complement strand
AACGGCGGCGTTGTCGGTAACCCGTTGGTCCTGCAGGCCGGAACCGGGGCGTCCGCCACGACGGAGGTTACGCTGACTGCCAGAAACACCTCCTCGGTCAGATCCACCGCTATTCGGATCACCGAGCCTGCCTTGGGCGCTGTCGCCCCTGACGCCTCACAGGACAGCGTGCTGGCGGCCAATTTGTCCGACATCACCGATCCGACCGGGCATTTGGCCGACCCCTTCGGTGCGGTGAACCCGGCGAGTCTCAGTCAGGTGATTAAAGACGGAGGCTTCTTCGACCGATTCGACGTCACGGGTCTGGAGATCGCCGAGGTGAAACCCGATTTGGGCCAGACCGACCTGGGATCCAAGTCAGTGGTCTGGCTTTTACGGCTGCGAGTGACGGGCGGCGTAGCCACCTTGATGCATGATCGCTATACCACCGCCCAAGCGGCCGCGCTCCAACCGGAGGACCTTGCGGACGTCATTGGCGCGTCGGTGACCTTGGTCTCGAAGGACACCGACGGCGATGGCTCGGCGGACATCCAGCCGGACAACGGCGCCTGGATGAAGATAAAGGTGCGGGCCCGGGAAGCCAAACGGCTGAGCGGTGAGTCGAATTCGGAGGCGGCGAACCAGGTCCCCGTGCGGATCGACAACCGGGCTTTCGCCCAGGCTTATGACCATGTGCAGTTCCCTGCGCGACCGGGCCAGACCCTTGGGCTGGCTGGCGCCTCGTCCTACGCGCCCGTCTTCGTGTCCGGTGGACAGGTCGGTGTCTCGGCCTGGAAGAACCTCGTTTCCGGCGGCGCGCTGAGTGAGCCTGAGCGTGACAAGGAGCTGAAGTTCGCCCTTTCCGGCGAATCGCACAACCAGACCTTGCCCGCCACGTCGGTAGTGATCGAGGATGGCCCCGCTACCGAGTCGAGCTTTATTGGCTATGAGGGCCAGACAAACGCCGAATTCTGGAACAACCTGCGTATGACGGGCCTGTCGGCGAGAATTGAGGAGAGTACCTCGTCGCCCGACCAAGTAGAGGTGTGCCTCTATGGCCCATACGGAACCGGGGGAGCCGAGGGGTGGCGCTGTGCGGCGGCATCGGCCCCTGATGACGTGGTGTTGCCGGTGACGGACGCCGCGGAACTGGCCAAAGCGCAAGGCCTGAGGCTTACGTTCAGCCGGGCGGACGGGAAGACCTTCGGCCCGGCCTGGCACGTTGGCGCCGAGCTCAGGGCGAAACTCCGGCAAACCAAGCTGGACGGCACCGGAGCGGTCGATTTCAGCAAAAACAACCGCGCGTTGAATACTGTGGCGGTCACTGTGGAGAACAGTGATCTGGTCACCGAAGTAAACGGCGAGCGGGTTGGCGCGATCGCTACCGCTAAGGCTTCTCATCACGCGGAATGGGGACCGGGCAGCCGCGTGTTGGGGCTCGGCAAGTTAGCGAACGGTGGTTCGCGGGTGGCCACCCCGGGCGACAGCGCCGCCACCGCCGCAGTCGTGCCGTTCGAACTTGAGGTGGTGAACGCGGGCACAGGCTACTTGACGTTGGAATCGCTCGTGGACACCTTGCCGCCAGGGCTACACCTGGCCCCGGTTCCCAGGGGCGATGCCGTCGGTGAGGCGTACTCGTTGTCCGGCCAGTTCACAACTCTGGACCCGAGCCCCGACTTCGCGGTGTCGCTTGATGACCAGTCCGGCCAAGAGACCGCCACCTTCAGCTGGCCGAGCCAGGGCGGCGCTAACCGCCTGGCGCCGGGCGAGTGGTTCACCATCACGGTCTACGTCTGGATGGAGGTCGGCGCTTGCCCGCCAGGTGTCCATGCGGTCAACACAGTGACTGTCAACACCACTGAGGCGTTGGACGCGGTTGAACAAGAAGGGCCGTCGCCGGTCGAATGGACGGCCACTGAACCTACCGTCGCTTCCACGACGGATTACTTGGTGACTGAGCCAGGAACGTCATTCGCCGTGGCGAAGGGAGTCAAGGGGCCAACTGGCGCGGGCGCTTGGGCGAAAGGATCTGCTGGAACCGAATGCGTCCCCACAGTTCTGGGCCCCGGTGAGACCGAGCCGAGTTATTTCACCGATCCGTGCGTGGCGGAGTCGACCATCGGCGGGACTGATCGCTGGGTCCTGCACGCTGTCAACACTGGTTCGACACCGGTCGCCGGGGCGACGTTCTTCGAGGCACTTCCAACCGCTGCGGACAAGCTGCTCGTAGCCGGTTCGTTGCGGGGATCCTCCTACCGCCCGCAGCTGGTGCCAGGGTCGCTAGCAGTGGAGGCGCGGGACGCCAAGGGCAACCTTGTGAGCGGCACCACCGTGACGGAGGTGACCTTCGACCCTGAGCCCTGCGAGGGCGCTTGGGACGCTCTGTCAGCTAACCCGAACAGTGCTCCCTGCTCCGGCGCTGGTGTGACTTGGGTCGTCGCGGGTCAGAGCACCGATTGGAGTTCGGTCACGGCCATCCGCCTGTCGTTGGGCTTTCTGCCGAATCTGCCGTCGGCAGGGGTGGTGAACATTAGCTTCCAGACTCTCAACGTGCCTGAGATCATGGGCGATGCCGGCTCTAACGGGGGTGTCTCGGTCGACGTCGATATCGTTCAACCGAGCGACCCGGAGCACGCCTGGGGCCAGTTCGGCACCGCTTATCTGGCGGCTGGCTATGAGAAAGCAGTGCTGGTGGCTTCCGAGAGGGCGGGTGTGCGCTTGACGACTGGTGCCTTGGAGATTTCCAAGGTCCTCGCCGGTGACGACAGCAGTCGGGCGCCCGGCGAGTTCGAAGCTACTGTGAAATGCTCCTTACCTTGGACTGACCTAGATGGCCAAAGGCGGAGTGCGGACATCACGTTCGGTGGCCAGGCCACTGGCCTGGTGCCTTTGGAGGCTTCCTCCGGCCTCAAGACCGCGGTCCACGGCTTACCAGTCGGGTCCATCTGTGAGGTGGGCGAATCTGGCGAACTCGGCGACTATGGCGAGGACGAACGCGACCTGCCGGATGAACCGGTGGCAATTGCGACCGATTCTCCGACTGGTCGCGCGAAGCTGGTCAACACATACGAGTTGAAGGATGAGCCTGGCGACGAGCCACGAGATGAACCGAGTGACGAACCTACCGACGAGCCGTCGGCTGGCGCCGTGCCGCCGAATGCTGCGGAGAAGCCGAGCCCATCATCCAGTTCCGCTAAGGGCGGGCTTCCGTTCAGCGGTTCAAATGCCGGTTGGCTAGGTGTCCTGGCCGTCGCGGTAACGGCGCTTGGTTCTCTGGCGTTCGCCTGGTCTCGGCGCTCGTGGGCTGGGATGCACGGAGGCCAAGGAAGCCACCGCAAGTGAAGGCTGAGCCGCTGATTGATTCCGCTTCAGGAATCCCGCGCCCTAAAGTCCGACTGCTGAGGTCCTAAGCTGGCAGCGGTGTTCCCCTTCTGCGGAAGGCTCTCCAACCGCTTAGGGTGGGAAGGGTGAGCGCTGCGAAATCGCCCCGGAGCCAAGGCAAGCCCCGCGCCCAGGGCCACTCCGGCACGGAGGATCGGTCTGGCGCCCCGGATCGCTCTCGCGCCCAGGCACGGAGCCGGGCTGGGGCCGGGGCCCAGCCAAGCGTGGCGACGCGTCGGCAGGCTCAGTTGGTTGGTGAAGTGCTAGCGGAGACCTTCCCGGACGCGCACTGTGAACTTGACTTCGAGGGGCCGCTGCAACTGCTGGTGGCCACGGTGTTGTCCGCCCAATGCACCGATGAGAGGGTCAACCAGGCGACGCCCGGTCTGTTCGCGGCCTTTCCGCGCGCAACAGACTATGCCAAAGCCGACCTCATCCAAATCGAAGAACTGATCCGCTCCTTGGGGCTTTACCGCGCTAAGGCGAGAGCGTTGAAAGGGATTGGCGTGGCGCTGGTCGAGCGCTTCGGGGGCGAGGTGCCGCGCACGCTGGCCGAACTCACTTCGTTGCCAGGAGTGGGACGAAAGACCGCCAACGTTGTGCTGGGAAACGCTTTCGGTGTGCCGGGAATCACGGTCGACACGCACGTCGGACGGCTGGCCCGGCGCTTGGGCTGGACCAGCCAAGAGGATGCCAACAAGGTCGAGGCGGAGATCGCTGCCCTTTTCCCGCCGGAACGATGGGTGTCGCTCTGCCATCAAATGATTTTCCAGGGGCGTAGGGTGTGCCACGCCCGGCGGCCAGACTGCGCGAATTGCCGGTTGGTGGACCTGTGCCCCTCCGCCCAGTCTGAGCCACCGAAGAGCGCCACCGCCGCCCGCTGGTCCGCAAGCCCATCCGGTTGACCGCCGGACGCTGCGCTGCCTGGCGGTCGTGACAGGCGTTGTCTCGCGCAGCCCCTAGGCGACGCGCCGCCAAGAAACGGCGGTTGGTCACGGCCCTAGGACGTCGCAGGGCAAGACTGTGACGGCATCGTCCCTGACCCGCGCGAACTCGCCGACGCCCACCAGGACAGCCAAGAAGGCAGGCTCCCGTTCGCCACCGGCGGCCAGCTTGTCGCGCAAGCGCACCAAGGAGGAGGCGGCCTTGTCGACTTGCCCGGCCCCCACTTGACCTCGGCGTCTGCGTGACCAGCGAGGATTCGCGCTTTCGCGATCATTCTCAATTGAGGCAAGACGGGGGGTCCTGTGTCTTGACAGTCGCCGAGTACAGGCACCTAAACACCAAATCCCTTCCGCCTGTGTGGTCTGTGTGAGTGTTGGATCAGCTTTGACCGCCTGACCCGCCGAGGCATTGCCGCTTGGCAGGCCTCGACTATGCCAAGTCGTCGGGGAGCAGAGTGAAGTAGGGTAATCCGGCTAACGGGCAAACGGAGCGGTAATCCTGGTCGAGTGTCAACAGACTGGTTGTCCCAATGCGGGCGGCGATGATGACATTGTGTGCGTCGGCCAGGTCAAGCGTGCCGGGCTTAGGCCGTTTCCGGCTGAACCGGTCGCGGTAAACGGTCATGAGAGCGTCAACTTGTTCAGCGTCATGGGCGGTGAGCGGAACTATCTCGTAGAATTCCTCGGCCAAGTTAGACAAGAAACCGCTGACCGCCTGTTCGTGCCCCCCGGCCCGCAGCAAGTAGCAAGTCTCGGTCACGACGCATGGGCTGATGAACACCTGGGTAGCATCTGTTAGGACCGCTCGGCAGGCCTGATGGCGCGGTTCGGACGCGACAATGGCGGCGACAAT
>JAIRNM010000318.1 GCA_031258055.1 Bifidobacteriaceae bacterium | reverse complement strand
GCCATGAACCCGACCGGCACGCCCAGCCCGAGCGCCAAGGGGTAGATGATCGAGATGACCGCCGTCTGCGACATGACGAAAGTGGCCACGACCGCGCACAGCACCGCCGCTATCCAGTGCCCCCTGCCTATGGCCGGCCCGATGGCGGCCTTCAAGAGCCGGGCGTTGGCGGCCGATTCGAAGATGGTCGCCCCCAGCCAGCCCGGCCCCAGCACGGCGACGGCCGCGTTGATCGCGGAGGGCATGATCTGGGTTCCGTAGAGCTTCTTCGGCGTGACCTTCGTGATCAGCAAGATGGCGGCCGCGGCCAGGTACATGAAGATCTGCACCACAGCGGTCGAGGCCAGGTAGGTCTTCTTGCCGCCTGGGCCGACCACGGGGCTGGTGAGAGCCGGGATGGCCGGTTCCACAATGCCGAGGATCGAAATGCACGCCACCGCGAAGAGGAAGGCGACCACGGCGCCGATTTGCTTGCGGGAGAACTTTGGCTTGGCCGTCGGCACGTTCACGTCATCCATGTTGATCTTGCCTCCGGCCAGCCGCCGCTGGTATTCCGGGTCCTTGTCGAGGGGCTTGCCCCAGAACGACAGGAAGACGGACAAGACGACCATCGCGGTCAGCGCCGATGGCAGGGCGATGGCGAGGTACTTGCCCATCGTCAGGCCGCGGCCGCTCATGTACAGCACAGCCGTGACAGCGCTAGACGCGGCCGGCGAGCACACCAGCGCCATGTTCGCGGTTGTCACCGCAGCGATCAGCGGACGCTCCGGGCGGACTTTGGCGCGCAGGGCGGTGCGGGAGATCACCGGTTCGAGCGACAGCGCGATATTGGCCGTGCCGATGCCGAACACGAAGACGAACACGATGAGCGGGGCGACGAAGGTGATGGCGCCGGGGAACCGCTGGATCGCCTTCCCGGCGAAGTGCACCAGAAAGTCGATCCCGCCGCTGGCCTCCAGCAGTCCTCCGGCTATGCCGATCGACAAGATGATCATGACCGGCGTCACCGGGATGTTGCCCGGCGGGACCTTGAAGATGAAGACCATGATCAAGACGCCCACCACGCTCATCAGGCCGACGCCCATGGCGCCGCCCATCCTGAGGCCGAAGACAACCAGCACGGCCATGATGACAACTTCGGCGATCAGAAGAGTCATGGCTCAGGCCTCCCGCAGATGTTTCCGGCGACTCCGCACAGGTCGGCGGCGAACTCGCCCCGCCGGCCCGGCAGCTCTCGGGGAGTGATCAACGACGCCTCCTTCGGCCGGCAGTATTCACAGCTAGATCGATGCGGTAGATCGACTTGCACTTCAACCTTGGCTTGTTTGAGGGGCAAGCGTCGGGTCCGGGCGGCGATGTTCCGCATGTCGGCGAAGACGGCGTATCAAGTCGGTCGCCGCCGATTGGGCAACAAAGCCGAACACCTCGACTACCCGAAAGCCCTCGCCAACGGCTGGCCCATCGCGACCGGCGTCATCGAAGGAGCCTGCCGCCACCTCGTCGCCGACCGGCTCGACATCACCGGCGCCAGATGGGGCATCCAAGGCGCCGAGGCCATCCTCAAACTCCGCGCCCTGAAAACCAACGGCCACCTCGACGACTACTGGGAATACCACAAAACCAAGCACCACCAGCGCGTCTACCCGCACGCCAACCCCACCGACACCATCCCCCTGCCAACCTGACACTCACGCCAAAAGAGCCACACCCAAATCAAACCCCAGAAGTGCGGAAAGCCAGATCTGATTCTTCGAATTCTCTGGTAACATAGTCAGATGCTGTCGACAGTTAGCTTTCAGCGGTTCGGTCGAAGTGCCGCCCGGAGAACGCTTGAAAGCGGCCTTCGATTTGGAGGTGCCATCTTGGGGATCATGCCAATCGGCGGCGAACGCGGTAGCTACTCGTCGGCCAGAGGCACCGACCCGGCAGGAGCCGGGCCTCGACGGAAGTTGTCAAGAGCAGTGGCAGCGGCGGGGGTGGCTGTCGCGTTACTGGTAGCCGGGACCAGCCCCGCCTCTGCCGTCTACTACAGCGGCGGGATGAGTGACCAGACTTTCTGCGTCCAAAACCCTTCTGTCAATTCCACTTGGCTCGCTCCAATCAACAACGGACGCAACGCCTGGAACAATCACAGCAGCTTCCCCGGAGCCATCAGTGTGTTCACCGGATGCACCAGCTTGCTCGAAGTGGGTTCGTACGGGCTCGGCTGGCTTGGCCTGTACAGTCCCCTTATCACGGGGTACCAATACGAGATCCGCCTGGACCACGTAAACCTCAACAGCCACATCAACGCGAACGGTTTCACCTTCGCGAACGTTGTGAAGAGCACCACCGCGCATGAGTTCGGCCACGCGCTGCGGTTGGGAGACCATTCGAACTTGCCCACCCGGTTGATGAGCAGCGCCCGAAACCGCAACACGGTCACGTCTCCGACAACCGCCGAAGTCACCGAGTCTAACGGCTACTACTAACGGGGACCGCATCATGATCTCAAAAACACGCGCACTGGCCGCGACGGTCGTTCTCTCCTGCCTGATCCCGTTGGGTGGGGGATGCTCGGGCGCGACCGGGCAGCCGCCCGCCGGGTCCACCGTCGAACTCCAGGCCGACTATCCCTCCTACGACACCGATGGCCTTTTTGGCGCGGCTACCCTCATTGTTGTCGGCACCGCGATTGGCTCCGAGTCGACCGTTGTCACCCCGCGGTACGAGGTCGGCGACTCGCCTGAGGACGATCCATGGTTTGGCCTGTCGGACGAGGAAAGGGAGCACGCCCTGGCGGAGCTTCAAGACGCCGGGATTGCTGCCACCGCGGTCACTTTCCGGGTTGACGCCGCCTACCGGGGCGAGGTTGGCCCGGGTCAAGAGATCACGATCATGCAAACCGGCGGGGTGCTAGACGGAGTCGACTACCAAGTCAGCGGGGAGACCGAGCTAGCTGTCGGGAGTAGTTATCTTCTCTTCGCGAAGGACAGCTTCGACGGGGCTTTCGCCATCCTGGGTGGCTCGGTCGGAACCTACATCTCAAGCAGCGATGGCGGCTTCGCCGCCACGGCGACCGACAGTGCCGCCGCCGGCAGCTTCACGGCATCAGAGGTGGAATCGTTAGCGGGGTAGATCCGTTTCAAGACTGTCCGACGAACGGCCGGTGGCGGGAGCAGGATAGCCACCGGATGTGAGCCCGGCCGGTGGTCCGTCGGGGGTGGGGTGCCCAGCTGGACCCGAAGCATCAGGAGACGGCTAATCGGTCGTTGTGCGTCCGGGATCGCCGAGCATCGATAGGGTAATAAGTCCGCGCACAAGGGCCGTCGGTGTCGCTTCCCCGAATGCGCGTAGGCCTGACCAGCGGGTTTGGTCCGGCGAACGATATCGAGGCATTGCGCAAGGTCCCCGCCCACCGCGCCGGGTTGGCTCAGACCCAGATCCGCGAGTAGGGGTTTTTGGGGGGGTTTGAGCGCCGGGAACTGGGGGTTTGGCCGGGCTTGGACGCCTGGTTCGGTGCGCGGGCAGGCTGAATGGCCAGCTGGCCG
>JAIRNM010000296.1 GCA_031258055.1 Bifidobacteriaceae bacterium | reverse complement strand
AACGGCGGTTGGCCGAGCGCGGCACCGAGACGAAAGCCGAGCGTGTGGCACGCCTGGCGCGAGCGGAAGAGGAAATCCAGGCTCGCGGCGAGTTCGATTTCGTGTTGACCAACGACGAGTTGGAGCCCACCGTCGCCAAGCTGGCTGGCATTATGGGCTTGACAGGCTAAACTGGGTCGGTTCTAAGTAGGTGGCGTCGAACGCTCACTTAGCGAACTCCCAAACGTTTGGAAGGATTGTTTCATTGTCAGGTACTATCGCCAAGCCTGAAGGCATCACCGATCCACCGATCGATGATCTGCTTGAGGTGACAGACTCGAAGTACGCGCTGGTCATCTACGCGGCCAAGCGTGCCCGTCAGATCAACGGCTACTACGCGCAACTCAACGAGGGTCTGCTTGAACACGTTGGACCGTTAGTCGAGGCGGGTCCGCAAGAGAAACCGCTGTCCATAGCGATGCGGGAAATCAACAAAGGCCTGCTCACCATAGCGCCAACCGGGGAGTGACAACGCCCGTGATCGTGGTGGGAGTGACCGGCTCGATAGCCGCTTACAAGAGTCCCGCTCTGATCCGGTTGTTGACCGAGGCTGGGCATTCGGTCCGGGCCGTGCCAACGGCCGCCGCGCTGAACTTTGTTGGCGCCGCTACGTTGGAGGCTCTGACGGGATTCCCTGTCGCCACTGATGTTTTCGCGGACGCGTCAGGTGTCGATCACATCGCTTTAGCGGCCGATGCCGCCGCCGTAGTCGTCGCCCCCGCTAGCGCTGACTTTTTGGCCCGGTACGCGGCTGGCCAAGCCGGGGATTTGCTGACGGCGACGCTTCTGGCCACCAAGGCGCCGGTGATCGTGGCTCCGGCCATGCACACGGCCATGTTGGAGCATCCGGCTACGCGGGCCAATTTGGCGGTCTTAGGCGAACGCGGTGTGGTGATCCTCGATTCGCCGGCCGGGCGGCTGACTGGCGCCGACAGTGGTTCGGGCCGGATGCTTGAACCGCCCGCGATCATGGCGGCAGTGGAGACAGCGATCGGCCCGGGCGACTTAGTTGGCAAGACAGTCCTAGTCAGCGCTGGCGGCACGCGCGAACCGCTCGACCCGGTTCGCTACCTGGGGAACCGTTCGTCTGGCAAACAGGGCTTAGCGGTGGCGCAGGCGGCGCGGCGGCGCGGCGCGGCGGTCACCCTGGTGGCCGCCAATGTGGAGCTGGCGCCGCCTGATGGTGCCGAGGTGGTGGCCGTTGGCACGGCCCAAGAACTCCGGGAAGCGATGGTGCGGCGGGCGCCAACGGCTGATCTGATCGTGATGGCGGCGGCGGTGGCGGACTTCCGCCCGGCCCAGACGGCATCGGACAAAATCAAGCGGGCGGGCCTGACCGGCCAGACCTTGGAGTTGGTGGCGACGCCCGACATCTTGGCGGCGTTAGTGGCGGAACGCCGGTCTGGGCAAGTCATAGTCGGTTTCGCCGCGGAGACCGGCGACGACCGGGCCAGCGCCTTGGAACACGCCGCCGCCAAGGCCCGGCACAAGGGCGCCGACCTCACTGTGGCGAATGTGGTGGCCGGTGGGGCTGTCTTCGGCGCCGACACAACCGAGGCGGTGTTGCTGGACCGTTCCGGCTCGGAAATTGGACGCGTCACTGGCTCAAAGCTGGCCGTCGCCGACGCCCTCCTGGACGCGGCACTCAACATCTAGGACGGTGTCTACTAACAGCCCCGCAAAATCTCCTCCCTTCGGTCGGATCTTTTGCGGGGCCCCCGAGAAGCCAAAACTCGGCTCATTCGTCAATGTTGCGGCAGCCTAGTGATCTAGATGAACCGCACGAGAAGCGAAAACTCAGCGCATTCGTCAATGTTGCCGTGATCTAGCGATCTAGTGGAGCCAGGTTGGCGACGTCCAGTTCCACTTGGTCCATTTGGCGGGCTTCGCCCAGCTCACCGGTGCACAGGTGGGGGTCGATCTCAGCGCAGAGCCGCACCAGCCGCTGGTTTGATCCCATTTCCGCCAGCGTGCCGTTGATCATGCCAGCATGGAGCTGGCAGACAACGCCTGGGGAAAGCTTGGCTGAATCTATGAAAGGACAGTTGTGTAGGAGCAGCTTCCCCGGTTGGTCGTCCGGCAACTCGGGGGCGAACCAGAGCGCATCGAGCCTTTCCACCAGGCGCTCGACAATTTCCGATTCCTCCGCGGCCGCGGATGGCCCAGCGCTGGCTGTCATCCGGCGGCCCCAGTCCTGGCCGGCCTGGTACATCCAGCGGGCCGAGCCAGAGCCGCTCTGGGCCACGGCAGTGGTCAGCATTTGAGCCAGCAGCCGGTAGCTGTGGGCGCGCTCATGGGTCTGATTGGGCAGTGTTCCCAGGTAACCCATCTGTGGTCGGCCCGGGGTGTCGCGGGATTGGGCCGAGCGGGTGGCCAGGCCGGCGTCAACTAAGGCTTCAAGGTGAAAGCGGGCGGTGTTGACGTGAACGCCAACTTCTTGGGCCACCTGGGTCACGGTCACAGGCGCGCGCGCGTCCCGCAGTATCTGGATGATGTGTGTTCGACGTCCGCTCCGGTCTCCCCGACCGGTGGTACCGTCAAAGACTGATTGTTCGATTCTGGCGGCCACGTTGCCCTGTCCTCCCGGTCCATTTACACCCAACAATTCAGTGTAAACGGGTTGAGTGCCCATGTTCAACCGCTCTGAACCGCGCTCGGCGCCGAATGCGGCCGCGATATCGCGCGGTGTCAGCTCGAAGTTTGCCGCAAAAGGCTAAGCGTCGAAAGACCGCTATCCAAACCGCCGCGCAATTGTTTCACAACAAATGGGCGCTGCGGACTGAGCACCAGCACATTCATGGCCAATTGGAGCCGTTTATCCACGAATATACCGCGCCAGCGTTGGAGGACGGTTTATTGTATAAGAAAGGCTTCCACGGCTTGAGTATTGTCCCTGGTCAGCGGCCATTTGACACCGCACCGAGCGTTCACCAGAACAATGGCGGTAAAACGCGCATAAACCTCCTTGACGCGCAGACGATTCAGCGGTTATGGTTCTGCTAAGTCGGCATTAAGGAGGGTTCGGAAATGGCTGGGAGCGCGCCTTTTAGATTTAGAAGCGTAGCGCGGCTCGTCGTTGCTGTATTGGTGGGATGTGCTCTAGGACTGGGCGGTTACGGGGTTGTCTACGCCGACGCGTTGTCGTATTTGGGTGAGGAGCCTAGAACATGCGCTAACTGCCATGTCATGAAGGAACAGTACGATTCCTGGCGGAAGGGTTCCCATCAGGCGGAGGCTACCTGCAACGACTGCCACTTGCCCCATGACAGCGTCCTAGCGAAGTACGGGACCAAGGCTGAGGACGGACTGCTCCACGTGACCAAGTTCACCCTGGGCACCTACCCGCAGAACATAACCATCCGTGACAAGAGCCAGGCGATAGTCAACGCCGCCTGCCTTGACTGTCACGGTGACCTGACCACCGAGATGCGATACACCATGAGCGCGGCCGACGAGCAGATCCGATGCACGCGCTGCCATTCCACCGTTGGACATGACTAGGAGATAACAGTGAGCGAAGAAGCAACTAAACCGGCGCGCCGCCAGGTTCACGTTGGGGTGTTGATCGCTATAGCGGTGATCGCCGCAGGGGCGAGCGCCGCCATCACGGCACTGATCGCCAACATCTCTGAACGCAAGGGCGAAGCCAGAACCACCTATTCACAGGTCGTGGCACTGGACGAAAAGACCTGGGACCCGGCTGTCTGGGGGCAGAACTTCCCCGTTCAATATGACGCCTACCTAGGGACGGCCGAATTCACTCCGACGGCTCATAATGAGGCGTTGGTGACGCGCACCCCGACCGCCGAAGATGATCGCACCGCGACCACGGCCTCCAAGTTGGAACAAGATCCGCGCCTGGTGACCATGTGGAGCGGTTACGCCTTCGCGCTGGATTACCGCCACCTGCGCGGGCATGAGTGGATGCTCAAGGACCAGCAGACGACCCTCCGGGTCTTGATGAAGGACCAGCCCGGGGCTTGCTTGAACTGCCACGCGTCAACGCCGCCGGTTATGGATGAGCTAGGCAACGGCGACCAGTTAGCTGGCTTCGCCGCCATGAATAAGATGCCCTATAGCGAAGCATCAGCCTTAGCTGAACACCCGATCGCGTGCGTCGACTGCCACGATCCTGAGACCATGAACCTGCGCATCTCGCGTCCGGCCTTCGCCGAGGGTATCAAGAATCTTAAAGCCTCCGAGGGGATTGCCGACTACGAGGTCAATAAGGATGCCACCGACCAGGAGATGCGCTCCTATGTCTGCGCCCAGTGCCATGTTGAGTACGACTTCGCGGGCGAGGACAAGACGTTGACCTTCCCCTGGAACAACGGGACAGACATAGATGATGTCTGGGACTACTACCAGGAGATTGGGTTCACCGACTTCGAACACAAGGTTACCGAGGCGGGGATAGTCAAGGCCCAGCATCCGGAATTCGAGGCTTGGTCGGCTGGCGTCCACGCCGCCAATGGGGTTAGCTGCGCCGACTGTCACATGAACTATGAACGCGTGGGGGCTCAAAAGGTCTCCAACCACGACGTGACCACACCGATGACGGACGTGAAGGCCACGTGCGGAGTCTGTCACACCGCTTCCGAACAAGTCATCCGCGACCGGGTCACCACCATCCAGAACCGCTTTGTCGCCAGCCGGGACCGGGCCCTGGACTCGTTGACCCAGCTAATCGCGGCGATCGAACAGGCCAAGTCTGACGGCACCCCTTCCGACCAGCTAGAACTGGCCAAGAAATATCAGAACAAGGCCAGTTTCTATATTGACTACGCCTATTCGGAGAACTCGTTCGGCTTCCACGCCCCGGACTACTTTGCCCGGATCATCACCACCTCGTTAGACATGTCGCGGCTGGGCCAGTTGGCTCTGCTCGGCGTCCCGGAGGAACAACTAGAGCCGTCCGATGTCGCCAAGGCCAACGCTGAACATGTGGCAGAAACCGGGCTCAAGTAGACGGCGTGACCCCGGCGGAACTGGGGTGCCGCCGGGGTTCGCCCGGCTTTCGGGTCTTGGCCGGGCGCAGCCAGGGCGTGCGCTTGCCCAGCCCGTCCCTGCGCGCGGCGGTGCCGCGAACGCCTCTTCGGGCGACACGCCTGGGTCGGAACCGGATTTGGCGGATCTAGGCCAAACCGATCCGGATGATGACATTTTCCGCGGTCGGCGGAAGGTGGCCGTTCCAGAGGGATCCGGCGCCGGGAACGGGGCCAAACCTGTCCGTAACCGGTACTCGCGCCGCGAGAAGGCCCTGGTGGCGGCAGCGGTCGTAATTGGCGTAGGGATGGGCGTATGGTGGGCGGGAAAGCCCGCCGAGGAGGCGTCTGTCCCCTCTGCAGCGGCCACCGACACCGCCACGCTCGCGGCCAGTTCAATGGTCGGCATCGACCAGTTGGAGGCAGCGCTCGAAGCGAGCCCCGATGACGTGGACCTCCTGTTGGAATTGGGGGCGTCCCTGTTCAACGCAAACCGAGCTGAGGAGGCCAAAGCCCATTGGGAACGCGCCACCCGGATTGAGCCGACTGCCGCTCAGGCCTGGTACTACCTGGGGTTCTACTGGCTGTCGACCGAACCGCCGGACTTTGACCAGGCCCGGGCGGCTTGGGAGACGGTATTGGACCTGGAGCCCGAATCTGACCTGGCCAGCGCGGTCCAAACCCACATCACCGGACTGTTGGAAACCGCCAGTCCCGCACCCCCTGAGGCGGGCTGACATGGAGTTGACAGCCCCCGTCGTAGTCATGGCTGGGATCATCTCATGGTGAAAACGATGGCTGACCCGCGTGCCGACCACGGTGACGAGGTCGCCGTCAGCGGCGCGGAGTTCTTTCACCGCCTCTACGCCGTCACTTACTCCAAGACTGTCGGCCTGGCGCTCATCTTGGTGATGGCAGTGCTCGTCCTAGCGGGCACGTTGATAGCCCAAGCGCCGGAGGGCGCGCTGGACACCAAGGAGGGCAAGGCCGTTTTCCTGGAGGCGAGCCGGGCCAAGTACGGTGGCTGGACTTCGGCGCTGGAGTTCTGGGGCCTATTCCACGTGTTCACGTCGCCGCTCTTCCTGATAGTGATTGGGCTCTTGGCGGTTTCCATCGCTGGCTGCACCACCCACCGGATCCCCGTGTTGTGGCGGGCCTACCGCCACCCGAAGATCCGTGCGACCGACCGCTTCTACCAAGGCGCCCGCTACCGGGGCGAAGTCGCGACCGCGCTAACCAGCCAGGAAACCATGACCCTGGCCGCCGCCAAACTGCGGGCCCATCACCGGGTGCGTCTGGCTGGCGCCAGCGAACTGTACGCGGACCGGTTCGCCTGGGGTGCCTTCGGAACTGTGGTCGCCCACGCTAGCTTCATCATCATCTTGGCCGCCTTCGCCATCAGCGCCAACAGCGGCTTCGAGGAGACGTTGAACCTGGGCGCGGGCGGGGAGCCGGTGAG
>JAIRNM010000140.1 GCA_031258055.1 Bifidobacteriaceae bacterium | reverse complement strand
CTGGAGGTGGGGCGGCGGCATCGTCCGCTATAGCTGCCTCGTCTTCCTCATAGAGGCCGTTTAGGCGGTCGATCCACTCCTGGCCGATCCGCCCAAGCTTGTCGGCTTTGGCGACGAAGAACTCGGCCACCTTGGTGAAGGCCTCGGCTTTGACGAAGACGACCGAGCCTTGGAGTTTGTTGCCGAAGACGACGAAGTGATCGCCTGGTTTGATGTCGAGATGCTTGCGGGCTTGGGCTGGGATGACAACCTGGCCGCGCTCGCCGACTGTGGCGGTGCCAAGGAGTTGGCGCGGGCCGAATCCGGGTGGTCGGCGAGAATCGTCGGCTGATGAACTCATTGTCGTGTCCTTTCACGCACTGGTATGAATCTTCATACTAATCATACACCAGCGGTGATGCGGTGACCTGCGGCGATGCCGTGTGGTCGGGGTGGACGGCATCGGCGGCCTGGGTCCTAAGTGCGACCACCGGGTCAAATCCGCCAGTGTGAGCAGTTAGGCAACCTCCGGGGCCGGCGACCGGGAATGGCTCTAGCTGGCCTCGACGCGGTGACCTGGGGCGATGCCGTGTGGTCGGGGTGGACGGCATCGGCGGCGTGTGTCCTAAGTGCGACCACTGGGCAGAAACGGCCAGTGGTTGGAGTTACGCACTTCCTAAGGCGCCGACCTAGGACTAGACAGTTCGCCTCAGCGGTTGAACACCTTGGCGAGGCGGCGCAGCAGGCCCGACGGGTCGGCTATGTCGCCGTGGGCGGCCTCAATCAGAATCCAACCCGCGTCCTGGAGAAGACCACGACGAACCATGTCGTCATAGGCTTGCGGGGAGTCCTCGAAATGCTGGCGGCCGTGATACTCCAAAGCTATCCGCTTCTCGGGCCAGGCCAAATCAAGGAAGCGGCGGCGGCCATCAACCCGCACCATGTAATTGACGGTCGGCTCTGGGAAACCAGCGTCCCACACAACTAAACGAAGCCAGGTCTCCATGAACGAGTCAGTCCTGGCCCTAGTCAATTGGACCGCCGTCCGAACCAATGCCAAACCGGGGCTTTTCCCAGCCGCCTGCGAACACTGGATCAACGCTTCCCGTTGGACTCGGGCTTTGTCGCGCCGCATGAGCCCATCACCGAAACGGACTGCCTCCAACAGCAGCCGCTTCGTGGGCGAATCGAATCGTCCACGCAAAAATGGTGGCTCATCACTGGGCCAACGCCAGGAATGATCCAGCCCAATCCGCCGCACCGCGTCAACCCAGCTATGAGCAATGCTCGCCGTGCCAAGGCCAGTTAGCTTGTGAACCAAACCTCGGCAGTGAGCGGCGCGCGAATGTATCACCACTTCGGGCCGACGCGGACGCGCAGCACCAGGCGGCACGAGCAGATGGACGCGCTTGTCTGCTTCTTCTTTGAACAGGTCCGGCATAGCGATCCCCGCCAGGGCGAATGTGGTCACACCAGTGGCGACCGCTCCCCGCGGAGCCACCAACAGCGCCGCCCTCACCCTATCCGCCAAACTAGCCGCCGCGTCGCCATCAAGATAGACGCCACGCATCAAACGTGTCCCGGATCGCCGCCTGAGCCGCGCCTCGGCTCGTGTCAGCCCAGCCGTCCCAGTCACCGCGTTCACCCAACCAGCATCACGCCTGCTGCCCCCTTCCCGCTATAGCTTTCGCCCCTAGAAGAACTCTGGCGGGGTGCCTAACTGCTCACACTGGCCGATTTGGCCCGGTGGTCGCACTTAGGACACACGCCGCCAATGCCGTCCACCCAGCCACACGGCATCGCCGCAGGTCACCGCGCCGCTGCCAGTCAGGGCCACTCCCGACCCGAACCCAGGGCGGTGCCTAACTGCTCACACTGGCCGATTTGGCCCAGTGGTCGCACTTAGGACACACGCCGCCGATGCCGTCCACCCAACCGGCCCGGTTGGCGCCGACTCATCAGCCGTGGAGCGTCAAATAAATCAGGGCCAGGTTCAAGATCACGATCAGTCCGGCGCTCAGCCAGGCGGCGGCCTGGGTCCACTGACTGTTGACCGCGTCCCCCATGACTGAGCGGCGCCCGGTCAGCCAGACCAGCGGGATGATTGCGAAAGGAATCCCGAACGACAAGATGACCTGCGAAATCACCAGGGCCCAGGACGGCGGCAAAGGCAGCGCCAAGACAATCAGGGCGGGAATGAGGGTGACAAGCCGCACTGCCAGGACGGGTAGACGAACACGCAAGAAGCCGTAGATGATCTCAGCGCCGGCGTATGACCCGACAGAGGTTGACGCCAGCCCCGAAAAAAGCAGGCCAATTGCGAAGATGACACCAACGGTCGGGCCTAGGTACTGCGTTATGGCGGCGTGGGCGCCCTCAATCGAGTCGGTGCCGGACACTCCCCGCAGGTTGGCGGCGGCCAGGACCAGCATGGCTATGTTGACCGAGCCAGCCACGATCAAGGCGCAAAGCACGTCCCAGCGCGTGGCCCGGATCAGATGGCGGCGCTTGGCCGGGTCGGTGACTTGGCCATGGCGGTCGCGGGTCAAAGATGAGTGCAAGTAGACGGCGTGCGGCATGACTGTCGCGCCCAGCATTGAGGCGGCTAACAATACCGAGTCGACGCCTTGGAACCGAGGAATCATTCCGGCCAGCATCTCGGTCACGCCGACTGGCGACACGACCAAGCCGGAGACGAATCCAACCGTGATGATGACCAGCATGGCCGTGATAGTCAGTTCGAATGAACGCTGGCCGTGGCGGCTGTGGATCGACAAGATGGCGATTGACACTGCCCCGGTGATGAGTCCCCCCATTAGCAGCGGCAATCCGAACAACAGGTGCAAGGCAAGGGCTCCGCCGATGACCTCGGCCAGGTCAGTGGCTAGGGCGATGATCTCGGCTTGGCCAAAGTAGAGGTAGCGCGCCCAGGGTTTTAGGCGGGCAGCCAGCATCTGCGGCAATGACTGGCCGGTGGCGATCCCCAGTTTCGCGCTCAGGTACTGCACCAGCACAGCCATCGCGTTGGCGGCCACTAAGACCCACACCAACAGGTAACCATAACGGGCTCCGGCCGTCAGATTAGCCGCCACGTTGCCGGGGTCAACGTAAGCGACCGCTGCCACGAAAGCCGGGCCGAAGAGCTGCAACATGCGGGCTTTGGCTTTTCGACCGGGCTTAGCCTCGGGGCGCGGAGGCAGCGGCATGGGCTGGGGCGCCATATGCTTGCCCGATGCCGTCCGCCACTGCTCAGTTGTGGCCACCGTTCCCCCTTGTTCCGATTAGGTAAGGCACACCAATGGTGAGCCGAAACATAAAGTTCGGTTATACGAAAACTCTAGCTGAACCCATCGCCTCTCCCAACTTGAGACAGAATTCCGCGCGAGGAGCACTGGCTGCCAACCGCGTTGTTGGCGCGCCGAGCGGGGCCCGCGTTCCGCGCGTGAGAGACCCCGCGTCAGCGAGGACCGAGTGGTCGGAGCGCTCTATACCGGGTTCCGCGCACGAGAGGCCCGCGCGTTCGCAACCTGAGTTGACAACGGTCAATTGTCAACGTAGGTTGCTAAATGTGGAATCTGAGCGTCTCGCCTCCGTGGCCAGCGACTTCGGAAGGCCCGAGGAGGGGCTGAAGGCGGTCGCGTCACTCCGACTGCTGACTGAGACGCTCGAATTCCGCCAGGTCGAGGCCGCTCTGAGAGCTGGAATGAGCTGGAGTGAGGTAGCCGGACTGCTCGGCGTCAGCCGCCAAGCCGTCCACAAGAAATACGCCAAGCGAATTGATCCGACGATCAACGTGCCGAGAAGGGGGAATCGGTGAGCAAACTCGGAAAGACTGTTGGGTGGTTCGGGAACATGGCGGTAGCTGCCCAAGAGGAGCAGCTAGGGGCCGATCATCCGCGGATCAATGTGGAGCACTTGTTCTTGGCTCTGCTGCGAATTGGCGGCCCGGTGACAGACGCGCTCGCCGCCGAGGGTGTCACCTTGGCTGTTGGCCGCAAGGCAGTCGACCAGACACACGCTCAGCGGCTCGCTAGCCTGGGCATTTCGCTGCCGGGCGGATCGGATGGGCCGCGCGAGAGGAGACAGGACTACCTCGCACCGCTCGAATTCGATCAGCGGGCGCAGCGTCTACTCGAGCGTGCCGCCAACCAAGCCGAGCAAGACGTGACGCTCTTTCACACTCTGCTGGACGAGCCCTCTGGACGGGTTCGGGCGGTGCTCGAAGTGTTGGGAGTAGAACCCGCCAACTTGGAACTGGCGGCAGTTGCCCCGCCGCCGCTCGCCGAGCCACCGCCAGCCCAGGCTGATCCAACGCAGCGCTGGTATGAATACCGGCGGTTCGTCCCGGAGCGACCAGCAGCGGTCTGGGCGCTAGTCAGCGACCCTGAACGTTGGCTGGAATGGAACCAGTGGGAGCATCAGAAAGCCGAATCAACTGAACCTGGAACGATCCGCGCCTTCACTAAAGCCCTAGGGTCGAATGGCAAGCCGGTGCGCCTCAAACCAGGTCTTGAGACGGCCATTTACGTGGTCAAAGCGAACGAACCGGAGCGCCTGATCGAATGGGAACGCAGTTGGCCGGAGCTGCGCTCACCGGTACACACTCACTTCCGAATCGAATTGGTGCCGCGCGGAAGCGGCACCGAAGTAATACTCAAGTTCCGAGCCGACAAGCCGAAGGGGCACTTCAAGCGACTCTTGCGATTCATTGTGCGGCCCCTGATTCGACCGTCTACCGGTTTCTACCTCAGGGCCAAGGCTCAAGGCATTTCCCTCGCCCTGAGCAAATAGCCCCCGGTTAGCTTTACCCAGGTCGTCATCCCGCGATTCTGCGACTACGAGAATGACAAGGGGCTAATGACTTTGCTCAGCGTTGAACTCCCACGCGGGCGCGTCGATAATCTCTTGAAGCCTACTCAATCTGGTCCGGTCGGAATCGGATAGTCCGTCCATGGCACCGTCGTGAGTATCGCCGTCGAAGCCAGGCGCGTCGAATCCGATGACCGGGTCAATGCTCCCAGGGAACGCTTCGACCAGTGCCTCGAACACCTCGTCATCAGACATGTCGGCCCTGGTCGCCAGCATCTCTTGATGCATTTCCTCGGCGCCAAAGTGGTCCTCCCAGTCGAAGTTAGGGCACGCCTCCAACAACTCCCGTAGCTGGGCCTCGGTCATGTCGCCCGGCAGCAGCGCCATAGGTTGAGTGGCGTAGTCGTCGACTTGCGGCGCTGGCGGGTCCTCCAACCGGGGGTAGCCGTTGTCCCGCGCGCACTTCAACCATGCCAACGTCGCGTCCAGCGCAAGCTGCGTCACTGCGGCTTGGGATTGTTGCGCCATTTCCCCAAAGGGATCGGTGTAGCCGGTCTCATCCAGGCATTTCACCCAGGCTTCCGTGTAGTCCGTGATACCGATTATCAAGAACGGTTCACCCTGTGCCGCTGCGCTACCCGCAGCACCGACATATTTGGATGCCAGGGCCTGAACTTGCTCCCATTCGGCCTCCCGCTGTTCATCCGAGCCGGTGTAACCTGCTTGGTCCATGGATTCTTGCGCGCCGTCAGACAGGTAGAGAATGCGGCCTTCCGTGGCAAAGGCAACGTTAACCTGCCCTTCCATGCCATCGGCAACACCGTCAAGGTTTTGTTCATAAGCCGACACACCCTCCGCCCGCAGGCATTCGACCATCGCGCGCGCGATCTCTGACTGGGTTTTCCCTTCTGCGGCGCCGGTGCCGCCCAAGCTGGCAACATCGGGGCCGCCCGAGCAACCGCCCATTACCAGGCCCCCAGCCGCAGACAACACCACCGCCAACTGCGTCCGCTTCCGCATGAACAGATCGTACGGCACGCGGGCAGCGCAGAGTCCTGCGCCAACGGCGACCGACGGCGTGTCGCCAACGTCGGTCCTGCCAAACCACAGGCCGACAAGAGCCCATAGGATCTCAGAGCCTGGGCCTGAACCGGCACGGTTGTTGCCGCAGAACCAGGTCACGTTCTGTCGGCTCATTGGATTGCCGCCGTTTGACGGCCCTAGTGGCGGCCATCCCCGTCAAACGGTAGCGTCACTCAGGTGATGGGCGTATGGATAACAATGCTCTGGTACTAGCGCGGGGAGTGACCGCCAGGAATGGCCGCGGGTTCGCCCTCGGTCCGGTCGATCTTTCGCTAAGCGAGGGAGTGACCTGCCTGGTGGGTGCCAATGGTGCTGGCAAGTCGACATTGTTTCGGGTGCTGGTCGGCATCCAGAAGGCCACCGGCGGACTGATTCAGTTCGCGGACCACCGACCGTCGATCGGCTACCTACCGCAAGAGCCCGAGTTGCCCCCTCTGGCTCTGGCCGGAGGCTATTTGGATCATGTGGCCTGGTTGCAGGGGATCAGGCGGGGCGAGCGGGCAGCCGCAGTGGATACGGCTCTGGCTGCGGCCGGTATGACCGATAGGTCCTCCAGCCCCATCCGCAAGCTGTCTGGTGGTATGCGACGCCGCCTGGCCTTCGCGGGCGCGATAGTCAACCAACCCAGGCTCCTGCTCCTGGATGAGCCAACAGTGGGGCTCGACCCAATTCAGCGCGAGCGGATTCGACAGTTGGTCAAGGCGACTGCTCCCAACAGAGCAGTGCTGCTGTCCACCCATTTGTTAGAAGACGTGCGGGCGCTAGCCGCCCATGTGGTGATTCTGGCGGCGGGCCGGGTCGTCTTCTCCGGCGCACCGGCGCAATTGACCAGCACGCCTACCGGTTCAGCTAACTACGCCGTCGATTTTGACGCGGCGGCGGCGTTGATGGCGGTCGACGAATGACGCGGGCCGCAACCTTGAAAACAGCAATAGTCATGGCTTTCCGGACGTTGTTCGGGCCATGGATGGCGCTCGGCTTGCTCGGCATTGATATAGGCGTGCTGCTAATGCGGGGCGCTGGCTGGTTGGGCGAATCGATGTCGCTAGTGCGCACCATGGCGGTGGTATTCAATGTAGCTGGCGCCCTGCTAGCGGGGGTGGCGGCCACCGACGCTGCCCGAATCAGCCGCGCGGGAAACATAGACTTGGTCCTGGCGGTGCGCAAGACCCAGAGGCGTTATCTGTGGGCCTGGTTGTGGACGTTCCTTCCCGCCGCGTTGGCGCATGTAATCGTCTTTCTGGTCGCGGCCCTTGCTGGGGGCGATTGGTCGCCGCGGAGCGGTTGGGGTCGTCTTCTGCTGGCACTGGCTGTGCAGTTGGCCGACATCGGTTGGTTTATCGCCCTCGGGTCGGTAATTGGGCGATTGCTGCCAGCGGTGGCGGCCGCGTTGGTAGCTGCGGTGACCGGCCTGGTGGCGGTGTATTTCTTCCAGGGCTTATACCTCAATCTGGGCGACTCCCGCTTTTCCCCTTTGGGGGATTCGGGGTCTGTCCTCTCACAGATTGGGCTGGTTTACAACCCGGTCGAACTGGTACTCCAATTAGCCTGCCTGGGAGTATCAAGCGCGGTCTTCCTGTGGAGTCCAGTGCGGTCGTACGGCGCCCGGTCGGTCATTCGGCCTGTTGGTCTTCTAACGCTGTCCGCCGTAATCGCGGCCCTATTGTTAGTGCCGTCAGCGGTGCCAAGTGATCCGTTCAGGCCCAATCCGACACCGCCCGATGTCTGTGTCGGCGGCGAACCTAAGATTTGCTACTACCACGAACACGAGCGCTACTCGACGCCGTATATTGAGGCGGTTCAGCGTGCCAGCGCCACCGCTCGCGATAAGGGCTACGAGGCCCTAGTGCCGGAAACAGTGGTCGAGACCAGCATGACCTTCTTCCCCAGCGGTCCCGACCAAGCTGGTCTCAGCGGATTCGAGCCTGCCGCCCCCAACGAGGACGCCATCGTGAGTCAACTCCTTTCCCCCGAGCACTGCCCGCAAATGTACGCGGATGTCCAGCCATCAGAAGTGTTTTGGCTCGACTTGGGCCTATTGGAGGCCACCTGGGTGGAGTTGTTGGGCCACGAGTATCAATGGTTCGACAACCTGGGCGAGGAAGCGGCCGGTCTGGTTCCGTTGTCACCTGATGAGGTTGCCGCCAAAATGGCTAAGCTGCGGGCGTGCGACTTCGAGTAAGGCGGGCTCGGCTAACGGCATCGGCGCCCTGCCGGCTGCTACCGGCCTGGGCGGCGATCTACCCTACCAAGTGGGCGCTCCTTGGCCTGGCGGTGGTGGCGATGCCCGCCGTCGCGCTGCGGGGCCGCCCGGTCAACGTGCTTGGAGCGGTGGACCAATGGGGCCTGGTGCCTGTCAGCCTGCTCGCGGCCATCTTGGCCGGGATTCTCGCGGCGGTCGGCTGCACCGAGGCGATGCCGCCGCTACCTCGTCCAGCGCGGCGTGTCGCGGGACGGATCGGGGTGGCCCTCACACTGACGGCCAGCGCATTGGCGGTCAGTGCCGTCCCCGCCGCATTGGCTGACCGCCTAGGTCTTGACGCGGCAGCGTTGGCCCGCAATGTCGCTCTGGCCTTCAGTCTGACCCTCTTTGTAGTGGTCACCCCGGCCCGGGCGATGGCCTGGCTGCCGGTGGTGGCCTTGTTTAGCGCGGAGACTCTGTTCGGATACTGGTTCTTGGCCAACCCACTGCTCCGGCGAATCATCCTGGTTAACCCCGCGGCCGACAAGACCGATCTGGCCCTTGTCGGCGCGGCCTGGTGCCTGGCCGTGGCCCTGTTCGCTGTGCGTGGCGGCGGGCAGCGAACCCGCCTCGCGTCCGGCGACCGGGTCAAGCGCCGGGCGCCAAGTAGAGCTGGTATTCGATATCCTCGCGTTTAAGCAGCTCAAGCATTCCCGGATCAGGCATCCCAAGACCGTCCTCGCCTGGCATGAACACCCACTCGATCCTGCTGAAACCAGCTTCGGCGGCGACCACCGGGTGCGCCGCCAACTGGCGCATCACGAACCCATCACAAAGCGCCTGGGCGGCGTAGGTCGGGTCGGACACTGACACCAAGCCAACCCTGACCTGAAAGGCCCTCGGGCCTTCACCCCGGTCGACGACCAGATACGACCTCTGGTCGAGCGGCGTCATGCCCTGGCTAGACGGGCCCGGCAGGTTAATCGTGACTTTGTCCGGCTCAGTTCCCGGCGGTGCCAACGAGATCAGGCGTGGGATGTCGGGGCCGGTCGGCTCATTAACAATCTGGGGTAGCGGCGCCGACGCGGCGGCGTCCTTACCTTTACGACTGAAGAAACTCATCTGCTCGCCTTCCGTCAAATATGACCCGGGAACCGAGCCATCCTCGCACGTCGGCGGACCTCACGGCAAGCGGCGAACAGGGCGTGTGCCAGTGCCGCCCAAACCAATCTTTCGCCGCCCTTGGTTTCTCTTCGCGTGCCAAGGTTAAGGGCTCTGGCCTCGCGCTCAGCCAATAGCCAGCGCCGCTCGGAACGGGCGCGGTTGGAATCGGTGGTCGAGGGCGGGCACTACGCTAGGCCATATGCCTCAACTCCGTTCGGATCTTCTGATGACTGGCCGCAACATGGCTGGAGCGCGGGCGTTGCTCCGCGCGGCCGGTGTCGCTAGGGAGGATTTCGGCAAGCCGATCATCGCGGTGGCGAATTCGTTTACTGAATTCGTGCCCGGCCACACGCACTTGGCGCCGGTCGGGCGGATCGTCTCTGAAGCTATTCACCAAGCCGGTGGGATAGCGCGCGAGTTCAACACGATCGCGGTGGACGACGGCATTGCCATGGGGCACGACGGCATGCTGTATTCGCTGCCGAGCCGTGAATTGATCGCCGATTCCGTGGAATACATGGTGGCCGCCCACCGGGCAGACGCCCTGGTCTGCGTCTCGAACTGCGACAAGATCACGCCCGGCATGCTGATGGCGGCGATGCGCCTAAACCTCCCCACGGTGTTCGTCTCCGGCGGTCCGATGGAAGGCGGCCAGGCACTGATGCCCTCCGGCGTGACCCGCCAGAAACTAGACCTGATCTCAGCCATCGCTGAATCCGCTAACCCGGCCGTTTCCGACCCCGACCTGGCCGCGATTGAGGAAGGGGCCTGCCCCACCTGCGGCTCATGTTCCGGTATGTTCACCGCCAACTCCATGAACTGCCTGACGGAAGCGATGGGATTGGCCTTGCCTGGCAACGGCACGCTCCTGGCCACCCACACCGACCGAGCGCAGTTGTTCCGCCAGGCCGGGGCTTTGTCGGTGCGACTGTGTGAACGCTATTACGGCAACGACGACGAATCAGTTCTGCCGCTGTCGATAGCCACTGTCGAAGCCTTCGAGAACGCGATGACCTTGGACATCGCGATGGGCGGGTCAACCAACACGATCCTGCACATCTTGGCGATCGCGCGTGAAGCCCAGGTTGATTTCACCTTGCACAACATTGAACGGCTCTCTCACAACGTCCCTTGTATCTGCAAGGTCGCGCCCAACGGGACGGCTCTGATCCAGGACGTTCACCGGGCTGGCGGCATTCCGGCGATCCTCGGGGAATTGAACCGAGCCGGCTTGCTGCATACCAATGTGAACACCATTCACTCGCCTGACGTTGACTCCTGGCTGGGCTTATGGGACGTACGTTCGGGCCGCGCCTTGGCCGAAGCGGAAACCATGTTCCGGGCGGCGCCGGCCGGACGCTACTCCCCGGCCGGGCTCACCCAATCCGAGCGCTACCCCGACCTGGACCTAGACGCCGCTGGCGGCGTGATCCGAGACGTTCCGCACGCCTTTACCCAAGACGGCGGCCTGGCCGTCCTTCGCGGCAATCTGGCCCCAGATGGGGCTGTCGTCAAGACCGCGGGAGTCGACCGGTCCATCTGGCAGTTCGAGGGACCAGCCGTAGTCTTCGAGTCCCAGGACGATGCCGTCGAGGGCATCCTGGGCGGCCGGGTCCAAGCTGGCGATGTGGTCGTCATCCGTTATGAAGGGCCGTCCGGTGGGCCCGGTATGCAAGAAATGCTCTACCCGACCTCATTCTTGAAGGGCCGCGGACTGGGCCGGGAGTGCGCCCTGATCACTGACGGCCGGTTCTCCGGCGGGACGTCGGGGCTGTCGATAGGCCACGTCTCGCCCGAAGCGGCCGCGGGCGGACTGATCGCCTTGGTCAAGGACGGCGACCGGATAGTGATCGACATTCCCGCCCGCCGCCTCGCCTTGGCGGTCGATGACGAGGAACTAGCTGGCAGGCGGGACGCGCTTAGCGCGAGTGGAGGGTATAGGCCAGTTGGACGGCATCGGCCAATTTCGCTTGCTCTGAAAACCTATGCCGCTCTGGCCACGTCCGCCGACAAGGGGGCTGTGCGCGACCTGAGCCGACTCGGGTCGGCCGCTGAACGGGCCGAGCGCGGGCTGTGACCAGGACCGAGCAAAGATGACCGCCGCCGTCTCCGTCAATCAGCTAGTGAAGCGATATCGGCGTACCGTGGCCCTTGACCGGGTGTCGATAGAACTGGAGGAAGGCCTGATCCACGGTCTTTTTGGGCACAACGGTGCTGGTAAGACGACACTCATGTCAATTGTTACGGCGCAGGTTCTGCCAACCTCCGGCCGGGCCCTGGTCTATGGTCAAAGGCCCTATGAGCACGCGCCGGTCCTTGAGCGCATGTGTTTCATCCGTGAGGGCCAAGGCTATCCGAACGACCTGCGCGCCCGCGATGCTTTCAAAGTGGCCCGCATGTTCTACCCGAACTGGGATAAAGCCCTTGAGAAACACCTGATAGAGGCGATGGACATACCTCTCAACCGGCGGGTGCGGCGAATGTCGCGGGGCCAGAATTCGGCTGTCGGGGTGACGGTTGGTTTGGCCTCGCGGGCTAACATCACCTTCTTCGACGAGCCTTATCTGGGCTTGGACGCCATGGCCCGCCAAGTCTTCTACGAGGCGCTAGCCGCGTCCTATGCGCGCGATCCGCGCACCATTGTGTTGTCCAGCCACTTGATTGACGAGGTCGCGCCGTTGGTCGCGAACGTCGTGGTGCTTGACCACGCCCGAGTCTTAATTGACCAAGACCGCCAGTCGTTGTTGGGACGGGCGGCGCGAGTGATCGGCCTGGCCGGACCGGTCGAGCAGTTCGCCTACGGCCGGGAAGTGATTGGGCGCGAGGCGATGGGTCCGTATTTGGCGTTGACCATAATGGGGCCTTTGACCGCCACTGACCGGGCCGCTTTGGCCGCGACCGGTCTGACCGTCGAAAGCGTTTCACTCCAACAGCTGGTAATCCACTTGACCCGGCGAGCCGCCGCCGGCCCAGCGACGGGCAGGCCAGCACTGTGAAACACAAGAACCGGACGCTCAAAGTCATTGGCCTGCACTTGGCCAACCAGATGACCTACATCTGGATTCCGCTGGCGGTGATAGCCGCTACTTTCTTGATCTCGGTGGCGCTCTACGGTGTCCTTAGGCTCGGTCTGGAGGAGGACGCTCCAGTTGAGTTATATGGGCTGGGCGGGTTCCAGTTCGTCCCCTTCTACTACGCCGTTACCGTTGGCATCCAAGCGATGATGTACACCTATCCGTTCGCCATGGCGATGTCCTTGACCAGGCGGGAATACATCAACGGCACGGTGGCTCTGGCCAGCCTGTTCGCGGGCGGGATCGCCAGCATCTACGGAATTGGCCGCGCTTTCGAGGTGGTCACTGACGGCTACGGCATCGGCTTCCACTACTTCGGCCTGACCGGCTGGTTCGCGCGTTTTCATTGGGCTGAGCAGTGGCTCTTCCTAACCGGGCTGTGCCTCATGCTGTTCATGGCCGGTTTTTGCTGCACTACCGTCTTCAAGCGCGGCGGTGCCCTGCGCCTGGTCATCGAACTGAGCGCTTGGGCTATGGCCACCGTCGGCCTGGCCGCCCTGATCACCTGGCAGGAATGGTGGCCGGCGGTCGGTGAATGGGTGCTCCGCCTAACTCCCGGCGCCGCTGGCGGCTGGATGCTGGTCATCGCCGGCGCTTTCTCGCTCGGCACCTACTGGTCGATCCGCAAAGCCGTCCCCTAACCCCGGCCCGATGCCGCCCGGGTGGCACTTTACGCGTCATTCTTGCCATTACATCATTCGGCGCTTTAACGTTGGGGAATGGCGACTATGAATATTTCGATGCCGACTAATCTGCGGTCCTTTGTCGAGGAGCAGGTGGCGGAGCGGGGCTACGGTACAACCTCTGAATACATGCGCGACTTGGTGCGCCGAGATCAGGAACGCATCGCGCTCAGGAGCAAGCTTCTGGCTGGACGCGATTCAGGGCCGCTTGATGAGACCATAGACGACGCCTGGTTCGACGAACTGGCGACCCGCGCCAAATCCTAATGGCGGCGCCAGTCCGGTTTACCGTCGCAGCCGGTGCGGACGCAAGAAGCATCACCGACCGTTACCGCGACGTAGCCTCGAGCGACACGGCCGCGAGCTTCGCGAATGCGCTGAGGCGCGCGGTCCGGGGCATCAGACTCTTCCCATCGGCTGGGTCGCCCCGTTACGGAGCGTTAGTCGGCATCCCCGGCCTCCGTCACATCCACGTGAAGGGATTCCCGTATCTCGTGTTTTACAAGGAAACAGGCGATGTCGTGTGGGTCTGGCGAATCCTGCACGCCGCCTCCGACATCCCGACCTGGCTCCTGGGCGACAAGTGAGCGCCCTTTGGCTAGTTGAGCACTAGGCGAGCAGGCCGGGCATTCTCACACCCGGGTAACGG
>JAIRNM010000199.1 GCA_031258055.1 Bifidobacteriaceae bacterium | reverse complement strand
CAGATCGTCGCGATCGACGACGAAACAGATATAGACCTGGGCTTGCTGAAAGCGAAGGCGCTCTCATGGCATTGGGAGTTCATGTTCGCGCGCTCGATGCACCGCGCTCAGGACCTGGTCCGGCAACACGAGATCCTCGACGCTTTGAGCGGGCTTGTCGATTCGGGTACGGTTCGCGCCACGTTGACAACCGAGTTGAAGGGCCTGAACGCTGCGAACCTGCGCCGAGCACACGAAGCCGTCGAGACGGGCCACATGGTCGGCAAAATCGTCGTCGCGGGACCGTGAAAGCCGTCACGCAGCGGTCAGAGGCCGCCAAGGACACCTTCGAGGTCAGGGCTGGGCGGATTGGCTCCGACACACTGTGACTGTGGCCCGGGCCATGGCCGCGAAGCACCGGATCTATCACGACCGGTTTCCACGGCGCCAAGCTCGTCGTGGACGGCCCCAATGCGGCCGAAGGACGCCAAGGGGTGCTTGACGGGATCGCCGATGTGCTGAACGACCTCGGCGGCGCGGTGTACACGGGGCGCGACATGAACACCACCGCCGCCGACATGACCTATCTGGCTTCACGAACACTACCTGGGCATCTACCAGCCGGACAACGCCGAAGGGTTATCGGGTTATCTGGACTAAGACGAATTCGTCTTAGTCCAGATAGCTCGTCTGGCTTTCCCCACAGCTAGCTACCGTGTCGGCACCGGAACCCGGGACGCGCGAATCCGCGTGTCAGTGCCGCGGCAAAGCCGCATGGCCGAATGGCACGGGCGGCTCGGCTAGGCGCTGGCCACGGCCAGCGCCTCCGACAGGCTGAAGGCGCCGGCGTAGAGCGCCTTGCCGATGATCGCGCCCTCCACACCTAAGGGCACCAGTTCCCTGAGCGCCGCTATATCCTCAAGCGATGAAACTCCCCCCGAAGCGACCACTGCGGCGTCAGTCCGGGCGGCGACGGAGCGCAACAGCTCCAAGTTCGGCCCGCCAAGGGTGCCATCGCGCGCGACATCGGTAACGACGTACCGTTGGCAACCGTCGGCGTTCAGTCGGTCCAGGACCTCCCACAAGTTGCCGCCTTCCTTGGTCCAGCCGCGAGCGGCTAGCGTCTCGCCGCGAACGTCCAGGCCGATGGCGACCCGTTCCCCGTAGCGGGACAGCACCTCGCGCGTCCAATCGGGGTTCTCCAGTGCGGCGGTGCCAAGGTTGACCCGGGTAGCGCCCGTCTCCAAGGCGCGTTCCAGCGAGGCGGAATCTCTAATCCCACCAGACAGTTCGACTTTGATGCTCAAAGCCGCCACGACACCGTCAAGCAAACATCCGTTCGAGCCGCGCCCGAAGGCGGCGTCGAGGTCTACCAGATGGACCCAAGCGGCGCCGCCGCGTTGCCAGTCCATGGCGGCGGCCAGCGGGTCGCCGTAGAACGTTTCGCTGCCAGCCTCACCTTGAACCAGGCGCACGGCCTGACCAGCCGATACATCAACAGCGGGAAGAAGCACAAGCGGCGGGGTCATAGAGTCCTAATCCAATTCTCAAGGAGATGAGCGCCGGCATCGCCGGACTTTTCGGGATGGAATTGCGTCGCGCAAAGTGGGCCGTTCTCGACCGCTGCCACGAAGGGAGCCCCGTGTTCGGCCCAAGCCACCAAGGGAGGAACGAACGTTCCGGCGGGCGGGCCGGCGCCAGCGCTGAGAGTGAACTCCTGGGCCGCATAGGAATGCACGAAGTAAAAGCGCTCTGATTCCACTCCCCGGAACAAGGTAGTCTCCGCTGGCGCGACGACCGGGGACCAGCCCATGTGCGGCACGACTTCAGCGCGCAAACGCGTGACCGCGCCCTGCCATTGCCCTAGGCCTTCGGTGACAAAACCATGCTCCTCGCCGCGCTCAAACATCACCTGCAGGCCGACACAGATTCCGAGAACACCGCGCCCCCCAGCCAGACGCCGCTCAATTAGTTGCGGCGCCCGCACCCGCTTCAGTCCCTCCATCACCGCCCTGAAAGCGCCCACTCCGGGCACCACCAAGCCATCGGCTTCCAGCACCGCCACCGGGTCGGCCGTCAATTCCGCTTCCGCTCCGGCTCGACGCAGCGCCCGCACGGCACTGCGGACATTGCCAAAGCCGTAGTCGAGGACCACGACTTTCATGCGCTCTCCCCGCCTTCGCCCGATTCGCGGCGCCGCCGCTGCCCGCGCCTACCTCGCCGCGAAGCGCTGCCCACCCGTTGGATAACGGCTATCGCGTCGGCCGGAGAAAACTCGTTCACATCGATCGCCCCGGCCAGTCCCCGTTTGGCGGCCTCCGGGTCAATCAAGATGTCTTCAAGCAGTTGCGGCGACTGCGCCAGCACCAGCCCCGGGGAAACCCGCTGTAACTCGCGTCCGTCGACGTACAGATAAGCCTGAATGTCGCCAGCCGCCGGGTCAACCGATTCGCCCCGCCTTAGCAGCAGGACGTGCTGGCCCTTCAATGTGCCCGATGCCGTCTGGGCCGCGCTAATCGCCGCCGCTTCGGTTGGGTCGTCCAAGACCGCCAAACCCAGTCCCTCCGCCACCACCGCCCGAGCGGCGATCTTAGGGCCCTTCAACAATGCCGCCAGCAGCCACTTGTCGCCAATGCCAAGCGCCAGGACGGCCGCTTGTGGTGCCTTAGTAGCTGATTCCAAAGCGGGTCGACCGTCGTGGCCGGGCCCCTGGTCCTCAGGGGGCGGCGACCCGGCGGTACCGGCACCGACCGAAATGGACCCCACCGGATCGGAACCGGCCGACTTATTCTCTCGCGAGCCGAGCTTCGTCTCAGGGGCAGCCGCGACATCCCCGGCCAGCAAATCGGCCAAGGCCTGGTCCCAGTTATCATCCGGTGTCGTGGTCATAAAGACCCCTTAGTTGACGGCACGCCGCTCACCCGCCGGTCCGGTTCGATGGCCGCCCTGAGCGCCCGCGCCAAGGCCTTGAACTGGGCTTCGACCAGATGGTGGGGGTCGCGGCCAGCCAGCACACGTATATGCAGGGTAAGGGCGGCATTCAGGGCGATCGACTCGAAGACATGGCTCGCCAGCGCGCCCGTGAAATGTCCGCCGATCAGCGCGAAAGCCAATCCGTCCGGTTCGCCCTCATGAACGAAATAGGGCCGCCCGGACAGGTCCACTACCGCCTGCGCCAAGGCCTCGTCCAACGGGACGGTCGCTTCGCCGAAGCGCCTCAGGCCCCTCTTATCCCCAAGCGCCTGTTTCAAAGCTTGGCCGAACACGATAGCCGTGTCCTCGACTGTGTGGTGAACGTCGACTTCGATGTCCCCGGCGGCGGCAACAGTCAGGTCAATCAGGGAATGACGCGCCAACGCCGTCAACATATGGTCAAAGAACCCCACGCCTGTGTCGATATGCGAGACCCCGGAACCATCCAGGTCCAAGGTCAACCGGATTGACGATTCGCCTGTCTGACGCTCAATTGTGGCCTTTCGATTCATTCCAGTTCCTTCCGGATTTCGGCCAGAGCCCTCAAGAAAGTCAATGTCTCTAACTCCGAGCCTACCGACACTCGAAGCCAGCCAGCCGGGCCAACCTCCCGGATAACAACGCCGCGCGCCAAGAGCTGCTCCCAGACCGAGTGTCGGTCCGCTAGTCGGCCAAAAAGCACGAAATTCGCCTCCGATGCCGCCACTTCGAAGCCCATCGCCGCCAGTGCCGCAGCCAGCCTGTCGCGGCGTTCGCGCAGCTCAGCGACCTGGCCGAGCATTGTCCCGGCGTGATCCAGGGCTGCCAGCGCGGTCGCTTGGGTGATGGCGGACAGGTGGTAAGGAAGACGCACAGTCCTGAGATAGCCGACCAATTCCGGGGCCGCCGCTAGGTAACCGAGCCGCACGCCAGCAGCCGCGAAAGCCTTCGACATGGTCCGAGTAACCGCCAAGTGCGGGTGCTTGTCCAGCAGCTGAAGGGCGCTGGGGCGCCCTGGCCGCCGAAATTCGGCGTAGGCCTCATCCACCACCACGACCGCGCGTCCGCCCGTCTGGTCCGCTATCGCGTCAATCGTGGCCAGCGGCAGCGGCGTCCCCGTGGGCGCGTTCGGGCTGGGCAGCAGCACTACCGTCGGCTTCACCTTGTCGATGTGCCTGATCCCGTGAGCGGCATCGAGACTGAAATCCGCTTCTAGCCTTCCCGGTCTCCAGGCGGTGAAGGTGCCGCGCGCTATCTCGTGGTACATCGAATAGGTCGGCTCGAAAGCGACGACGGTTCGACCCGGTCCGCCGAAAGCTTGCAGGACGTGCAGCAATACTTCGTTCGAGCCGTTCGCCGCCCAAATCATCTCCGGCCCTATGTTTACGACGCCAGATTCTCTGATCAGGTAGTCGGCGAGGGCGGAGCGCAATTCCCCAAAGTCCCGGTCAGGATAACGGTTCGCACCAGCGGCGGCCCGGCGAACGCGCGTGACAATGCTTTCGACCACTTCAGGCGGCGGGGGGTACGGGTTCTCGTTGACATTGAGCCGCACCGGCACATCCGGATGGGGCGCCCCGTAAGGCTGGGCAGCAGCGATTTCTGGCCGGGCCGGTAACCGGTTCATGCGTCATCCTCCCGTACCGCCACACTGGCGCCGTGCGCGGGCAGGTCTTCTGCCTGGGCGAAGGCCTCAACCAGCGGTGCGACCGCGGCGAGGGCCTCAGTGCTGTATTCGACTTGTTGGACTGACTTGAGGAAAGACGTCACCCCCAGGCCGGAGGCGAAACGGGCGCTGGAGCCGGTCGGCAAGACATGGTTGGAGCCGGCCAGGTAATCCCCTAGGGGCACAGGGCTGTAGGGACCGACGAAGATCGCCCCGGCGTTGTGGATTTCCTCCGCCGCCGCGGCCGGGTCGGCGACTTGAAGCTCAAGGTGCTCAGCAGCGTAAGCGTTGGCCACAGCGATCGCCTGGCGCCGGTTATCGACCAGCACAATGCCACTCTGCGGGCCTTGCAGTGCCCGCGTCACCCGTTCCGAGTGCTTCGTGCGGGCGGCTCGGTCCGCTGTAGCAAGTTGAACGGCTTGGGCGAGCGCGGCATTGTCAGTGATTAGGACCGATGCCGCCAATGGGTCGTGTTCGGCTTGAGAGACCAAATCGGCGGCGACGAATTCGGCTTTGGCGGTGCCGTCCGCGATGATCGCTATCTCCGTTGGCCCAGCCTCAGCGTCAATGCCGACCTGTCCTAAAACCAGCCGCTTGGCCGCCGCCACGTAGATGTTCCCCGGACCTGTGATCACGTCCACCTTCCGGACCTGACTGGGAATTCCGTAGGCGAATAGCCCAATTGCGGAGACACCACCGGCGGCGTAGACCTCATCAACGCCGAGTAGGGCGCAAGCCGCCAGGATTGTCGGGTGCGGCCAACCACCATGATCCTTTTGCGGCGGCGAGGCCACCGCCAACTCTCTCACGCCAGCTTCCTGCGCCGGTACAACATTCATAATCACCGAACTGGGATACACCGCCAATCCGCCCGGCGCGTATAAGCCGACCCGGCGGACCGGAATCCAGCGCTGACTGACTATGGCGCCGGGAGCGAGTTCAACCGACCCGTCGGGTGGGACCTGAGCGGCGTGAACACGCCTTGTGCGCTCTATCGCCACGGCCATGGCCTCGCGGACGTCACCGGCCAAGCCGTCCAAGGCTTCCCCAAGCAAACTCGGTGGGACTCTCAGCCGCGGTGGCACCACACCGTCGAAACGGGCGGCTTGCTCCGCCAGGGCTTCACCGCCGCGGGCGGCGATGTCTTCCAACAGCGGGCGGACCTGGATGGTGGCCTGGCTGACATCGAACTCGGCCCGCGGCAACGCCGCTTCAATCTGTTCAGCCGTCAACTCCGCCTGGCCGCGCAGATCAATCGTTCGCATCACAAGGCCCAAGTCTATTGTCTGACCCTGACACCATTACTCCCCCGTTAGCCCAATCCCACTCACCCCTCCCCCAAATCGAGGGCGGACATGGTCCAAGGGACGGCCAGCGCCCGCTCAAGTCATCCTCGGCGCAGTCGCAGGATCTCCGGATGACGCGAGCGGCTCGCTTCGGGTGGTGCGCTCTCCTACCAGGTGCGGCCGAAGGCCGCCCGCGCCGCCAACACCGCCGTCACAATCAGCGCCGACGCGAAGGGCCAGAGCGCCAACAGCCCGGGGGCCGTCAAAGTGAGCGGTGCGGCCTGAGCCGAATCTCCTTGGCCAGGTGAACCGAAGCCGCCGCCAAGCCCGCTACCGACCAGCCAGCAGCAGGTCGAACCAAGGACACCCCCGACCAACCAACAAACCAGCCGCCGGACTGGATGGGGCCGCTCGGACCAGCGGCTCAGCAGTATGCCAACAGCCAGCCCAGGCAGAGCGACGAGCAGCGCGAACCAAGTGTCCTGGGCGGCGCCAAACCCCGCTTGGTCCTCCGCGTACCAGAAGGTACCAACCCAAGTGGCGGCTGGGCGCGGCGCGATCAGCAACCAGGTCAAACCGAGCAGGGCGCCGACGAAAGCCTGAAGGCCGAATCCGAAGGCGGCACTGGCCATCGGCGGCCGCGAGGCTAGCCAATGCACTGCGGCCCCAGGACGGCTTTGAGGTCGGCGTAGAGGGCATCAGTCTTGGCCACTTTCAGGCCATGATTAACTCGCAAGCGAGTGGCGCCCCCAGTTGCTTTAGTCAGACGCAAGAAAACCTCGGCCCGGCCTGGATGGGAACGGAGAACGGATTGCAGTTTCGACACGATCGCCTCGTTCGCCCGGTGAGCCGGCAGAGAAAGCTCCAGCGGGGTGGCAGCCTCGTCGACCGCCGTCAGCTTCAGGGTCTCAAGCTCTCTGACGTGGATGGCCAGTTCGTCATCGCGGCGGGCGAGCCGTCCCGATAGGGCTACTACTACGTCGTCTGCTAGCTGCTCCGCATAGCGCGAATAGGTGCTAGCAAAGAACCGCACGTCAATGGAACCTTCAAGGTCTTCAAGCGTGGCGAATGCCCACAGCGAACCGGCTTTACTCATTTTCCGTTGGACGCCGGTCAATAGACCCGCCACCCGAACCGTCTCGCCGTCCTTATGCGCTTCCGGATCCGCCAGCCGGGCGGTGGTATGAGTAGAGGACTTTTTCAGTCCTTCCGCCAGATCGGAAAGCGGATGGTCGGAAACGTACAAGCCGAGCATTTCCCGCTCGAATCCGAGTTTGACCATTTTAGGCCATTCCGGCAGGTCCGGCACTTCGACCGCCACTTCACCGATTTCGTCCGAAGCGCCGCCGAAAAGATCGAATTGGCCGATCGCTTCGTTCCGCTTCACTCCCAGCACTGAATCCACCGCTTCTTCGTGGATGTTGACTAACGCTTTGCGGGCCTGTCCGAATGAGTCGAAGGCGCCGGCTTTGGTTAGTGATTCGATTACTCGTTTGTTACACACCGATATTGGTGCTTTCGTCAGGAAGTCACTAAACGACGTGTAGGGGCCTTTCTCTTTCCGGGCGTTCACAATCCCGTCAACGACGGCTTCACCCACGTTACGAATGGCCGTTAACCCGAACCGAATATCATCACCAGCGGGCGTAAACTTCGCGACTGAGGCGTTCACATCAGGGGTTAGTACTTTGATTCCCATCCGGCGGCATTCAGCCAGGTAAATAGCCGACTTGTCTTTATACTCCCGGACTGACGTCAGGAGTGCGGCCATAAACTCAGTCGGATAGTGGCGTTTTAGGTAGGCAGTCCAATAGGACACCAAAGCGTACGCCGCTGAGTGAGACTTATTGAAAGCGTAATCAGCGAACGGAACCAGAACCTCCCACAACGTCTCAATCGCGTCATCAGAATAACCCCGCGCCCGCATCCCATCACAAAACGGCTCATACTCCCGCGCCAACGCTTTAGCGTCCTTCTTACCCATCACCCGCCGCAGTGAATCAGCCCGACCCAACGTGTACCCAGCCAGCTTCTGAGCGATCGCCATCACCTGCTCTTGATACACAATCAACCCGTAAGTGCCACCCAACAAGTCGCTCAACGGCTCCGCTAACTCCGGATGGATCGGGGTGATCTCCTGTCGTCCGTTCTTCCGCTCCGCGTAGTTCGTATGCGAATCCGCACCCATAGGACCCGGCCGATACAGTGCTTGAACAGCTGAAATATCCTCAAAATTATCAGGCTTCAACCTCCGTAACAAAGACTGCATGCCGCCACCATCCAACTGGAACACACCCAACGTGTCACCAGACGACAACAACTCATAAGTCCCCTCATCATCCAGCGTCAACTCCTCCAACACCACCGGAGCCTTCCCGTTCAACTCGATGTTCTCCAACGCGTCATCCAGAATCGTCAAGTTCCGTAACCCCAAGAAGTCCATCTTCACCAACCCGAGGTCCTCACAAGCCGGATACGCGAACTGAGTAATAATCGCCCCATCTTGTTCACGTCGCATGATCGGGATCACATCCATCAACGGCTCAGACGACATGATCACACCAGCCGCATGCACCCCCCACTGCCGAGTCAAACCCTCCAACCCGCGCGCCGTCTCCACGATCTTTGTAGCATCCGGGTCTGCTTCAACCAGCGTCCTGAACTCCTCACCCTCCCGGTAACGTTCATCCGACTGGTCGAACACCGCCGTCAACGACACCGGCTTACCCTGCAAGTCAGGCGGCATAGCCTTCGTCAAACGTTCACCCATCGCATACGGGTAATCCAACACCCGAGTAGCGTCCTTCAACG
>JAIRNM010000190.1 GCA_031258055.1 Bifidobacteriaceae bacterium | reverse complement strand
GGATGGCGCCCGTCTCCGGGTGAATGAAAATGGCGAAGGCGCCGTCGATGCCGGTTTCGCCCTCATCTTTGACCCCGTTGTGGTTGAGGTCCTCGAAGATGACACCGCCCAACGAGACGGTGTCCGCGTCGTCGGCCAAGGCGGCCCCGCCGCCCAGGGCCGCGCCGGCCAGCGCCAAACCGCCAGCGGCGGCCACGGCGGCCAGAGTGCTCAGTTTGTTCCTAGATGTGCGCACGAGTCCAGATTCCTTTTCTGCAATTCTGCGATGGGGCCGAGGCGGAGTCCGCATGCCACAGGCGGCGGGCTCGCCAGGAATGAAAACGACTATCATTCTCATCTAATCGTTGTCCGCCCCTCTTGTCAACCGCCTACCCGGTACCCCGTCGCCGAGGTCGGCGGCGGCGTCTACCTGGTCGGCAGGGACGCCGCCTGGGACGCGTTCGCCACCGCTAACGCGGCCGGAGCCGTCAATGGCTGGCGCGTCGAATCGGTTGAGCACATGTTCGACTGGAATCTGGTTGAGCCCCGGGTCGTCTATTCGTTCCTGAGCGCGCCGTTTGTCCGTCACTTTGGCTGGCACGGCATGTTGGTGGTATCAATCAGCGCGGCCGCATTGTTTTTCGGGTTGATGGCATGGGCGTTGAGACGCCGCTTCAGCACGCTTGCCGGATTGGCCACCATGGTGCTCGTTTTGGCCTGCTCGACCTGGTTTTACTACGCTGTGGCGGCGTTGACTGAATCGCTCAGCGCGCTCTGGTTCGCGTTGGCGTTGGGTGCCGCTTGGCGTTACCGCTGCGGGCGTTCGATCAAGACTGCGAACGGACCATCTGAGGCGATGGCGGAAACCGGGTCCCCCAGGGGTTGGCTTTGGCTAACGGCGGCTTGCCAAGTCTTCCAAGTGCTGGTTTACCCTTACAGCCCTGAGCAGGAGTGGTTGTTGCAGACCGGCTGGCAGGTTGACCAGCACGATCTGATCGGCGTGGTCCAGCGCCTGATCACTGTTGTCCGCCACGGCGCGATCAGTTTTCTGGCCAGCGATTCGGCGATGGCCATGGCCGTTCTGCTCCTTGTGATAGCGCTGTTGGTGGGCTGGCGTCGCGTTGAGACGCATCTGGCTTTTGGCGCCTTGGCGGGCGGCTTGGTTTACCAGGCTATCAACGGTGCGTTGTCGACCGGATTGCGCTACTGCGAGCCGGGCTGGTTCGCCTATGTGTTAGCGATTGGAGCGCTTATGGCCTGGTTCGACGGCATTCGTGGGGGTCCTGGCCGACGGCGCACATAGGCAGTCGCGGCGTTTGCCCGCGCCGCTTGACAAGACGTAGCTTCCAATGGGCTCCCAAGTGGGCGTCACTTCCGGTCATTGGCGCCCGGTGCCGCCGACGGGGGCGGTGCCGCCGCCCGAGCTTTCGGATGGTTTTCACCTGAGTGTTCAATAGGCGACCGCGCCGGACCGGTGGCCGAACCACCCAAGCCCAACACGATACGATGATGGACGCACCAATTGGTTCGTTTTCTCAACTTTTCAGGAGTGCCCGGTGGCAAGCATTGATCTAGTTCTCTCGCGTGAAATCCTCGACTCGCGCGGCAATCCCACGGTCGAGGTTGAAGTCGGCCTTGATGACGGCACGATTGCCCGTGCCTCGGTTCCGTCCGGAGCCTCGACCGGCGCCTTCGAAGCGGTCGAACGGCGCGACAAAGATAACCCCCGCTATGGCGGCAAAGGAGTCGAAGGCGCCGTCGCGGCGGTAACCGAGGAGATCGCACCGGCGGTGATCGGCCTGGACAGTATTGAGCAGCGGATCGTGGACCAAACCATGATCGACTTGGATGGCACGCCCAACAAGGGGCGGCTCGGTGCTAACGCCATCCTGGGGGTGTCACTGGCGGTCGCCCGGGCGGCCGCGATCTCCGCCAGCCTGCCGCTCTACCAATACATCGGCGGCCCCAACGCCCACGTTCTGCCAGTACCGATGCTCAATATCCTCAACGGCGGCTCACACGCTGACTCGAATGTGGATATCCAAGAGTTTATGATCGCTCCGATCGGCGCTCCTTCTTTCCATGAGGCGTTGCGCTGGGGTGCCGAGGTCTATCACGCCCTCAAGGCGGTGCTCAAAGACAAGGGCTTGTCGACCGGTCTGGGCGACGAGGGCGGCTTCGCCCCGGATTTGCCGTCCAATGCCGCCGCTTTGGACCTCATCATCAGCGCCATTGAAAAAGCTGGCTATAAGCCCGGCAGCGACGTCGCCTTGGCACTCGATGTCGCCTCGACCGAGTTCTTCAAGGACGGCAAATATCAGTTCGAGGGCGAAGCTCGAGCGACTGATTACATGATCGACTATTACAAGAAGCTGATTGAAGATTATCCGCTGGTGTCGATTGAGGACCCGCTCTCAGAGGACGAGTGGGACGCCTGGTCCAAGCTCACGGCTGAGATCGGCGCTAAAGTTCAGCTTGTCGGCGACGACCTGTTCGTCACGAACCCGACCCGGATAGCCAAAGGCATCAAGCTGAAGGCTGCCAACGCCCTATTGGTCAAGCTCAACCAGATCGGCACCCTGACGGAAACTCTCCAGGCAGTCGAAATGGCCCAGCGGGCTGGCTTCTACGCGATGACCTCGCACCGCTCCGGTGAGACCGAGGACACCACGATCGCTGACCTTTCAGTCGCCACTAACGCTGGCCAAATCAAGACCGGTGCGCCAGCCCGCGGCGAGCGCGTCAATAAGTACAACCAGTTGCTGCGCATCGAGTCGCAACTGGGCGATGCCGCCTTATACGCTGGCAAAACAGCCTTCCCGCGCTTCGACGCTTAATCGGGAGTTTCCGGGTCCCAGGATCGTAGTTTCTTGACCGCGGTCCTCTTGGCCGATGCCGTCCGCCCGCCCGCCCACGCCGCTAGAGGTGGTTTCGCTGGTGTGGCGGCACGCGGCCTTGGATCGGGGCCTGGACCGGGACGTTGGGGGATGATGGATTGATGTCTAAGAACTCGGGCCCGAAAGCACGCCGCCCAGCGGCGGCTGGCCGGTTGCGTGCCAAGGCCCAAGACATTGAGGCGACTAGGCGCGAGGAAGCAATCCGAGCCGGTCGGAAACTGCGCATCGGTTTTCAAGTCGTACTCCTGGCGTTAATTGGGTTGCTGGCTTTCTCACTGGTGTTCCCCACCCTGCGCTTGTATATGGCCCAACAGGTCGAAAAGGAGCAACTGCGAGCCGAAGTGGAGGCCGCGTCCAAAGCCAACGAGGACCTTGAAGCGCAGCTAAAACGCTGGGATGATCCCGCCTACGTGGAGGCTCAAGCCCGTCAGCGGCTCGGTTTCGCGATGCCTGGGGACAAGACCTTCCGAGTGTCTGACCCGGAGAACGCACCCAGCCCCGATGTCTCCCAGGCCCCGGCCCCGGTCGAACCGACCCATCTGGCCGAGGATGACAGCTTCGAAGAAGAAGACCCCTGGTACGCCGACCTTTGGCTTTCCGCTGTGGTGGCCGGGAATGTGGGCGAATGACGCCTAATCTGCGACTGGAAGCGGCGCCGCCCGTGGCGGATCGGTCGCGTCCCGCGGTCAGCCCCGCCGACCGCTTGATGGTCCGGGCCCAACTTGGGCGCGAGCCACGAGGAATCGTGGCGGTGGCGGCGCGCTGTAGCTGCGGGGCGCCGCTAGTGGTGCGGACAAGCCCCCGGCTGGATGACGGGAGCCCCTTCCCGACTCACTACTACCTGACTCATCCAGCCGCCCGCAAAGCGATCGGTAGCCTGGAGTCGGATGGCGTCATGACTGAGATGAACCAAGCGCTGGCCGCCGATCCGTGCTTGCGGGGCGCTTACCGGGCGGCTCACGACCGCTATCTTGAGGCCCGTGGTCGCGCTGGTCCGGTGCCCGAAATCGAGGGAATATCAGCGGGGGGAATGCCGGATCGAGTCAAATGCCTCCATGCTCTGGCGGCGCAGGCGCTGGCCCAGGGGCCGGGTGCCAATCCCTTCGGTGACCAGGCGCTTGTGCTGATCGCAGACCAATGGCGACCTGATCGGTGTGGCTGTACGACGGCATCGGGCACGGACGCTAGCGGCGGCGGACACCTGGGCGGACGGGAGGGCTCAGACGGTGGCTGAAACAGTGCGCGCGGCCGCTATTGACTGCGGAACGAATTCGATCCGGCTGCTGATCGCGGACGTGGAACCGGACGCTGGCAAGCTGCGGGACGTTGAACGTTTGATGGAAGTTGTCCGGCTCGGTCAGGGTGTGGACCGGACTGGTTGGTTTTCGCAAGAGTCGCTTGGACGGACCTTGGCGGCGGTTCGGCGCTACGGCGAGTTGTGCCGTCGCCGCGGGGCGCAGCGGCTGCGTTTCGTCGCTACCTCGGCCACGCGGGATGCCGCTAACCGCAACGTCTTCTTGGACGGTGTGCGGGCCGAACTCGGGGTTGAGGCGGAGGTGATCGACGGTTTGGAGGAGGCGCGTCTGTCGTTCGCGGGAGCGGTCAGCGCCTTGCCGGGTGACTTGGCGGGGCCATATCTGTGCGTAGACCTAGGCGGCGGATCGACCGAGTTGGCTTTAGGGACGGACGAGCCGGAGTTCGCTTATTCGATGGACGTGGGCTGCGTTCGCCTAACGGAGCGGCACCTGCGCTCTGACCCGCCCACGGCGGCTGAAGTGCGGGCCGCTGTTCGCGACATTGACCGGGTGGTGGACGCCGCTCGCGCCGCCGTGCCGTTGGATCGAGCCGTG
>JAIRNM010000088.1 GCA_031258055.1 Bifidobacteriaceae bacterium | reverse complement strand
AGTGACGTTGACTCAGGAAAGTCGGCAGAAATGGACGTTCGACCTGACGGCGAAGAGCGAGTACGGCGACACGACTGGCACTGCTTCCATCTCCGTCCCGTCCAAGGGAGTGATTGAGGGAGAGGTCGTCAGTGAGGGCATGGCCGTCAGCTTCAAGTACGAAGGCGGCTGCGTCTCGGTCGACATGATGGGCGAAGCCCAAGAGATGTGCGGCGACGAACTCGGCGTTGACCTAGCGGACAGCGGTCTGGATGAGCTCGAAAAGCTGCCTGACCTGAAGAGCGTGTTGGCTTTGAGCGCGATCAAAGGTGCTGGTGGCGATTGGTACATCTCGATCGGTGCTTCGCTGCTCGACTGGGCCGCCGCGCTGGTCGAATAGTCCATCGCCCATGGTGAACGAACTGGCGCCGCTGGGCTTTGGGGGAGCACCATAGTCTTGTGAATCGCCTGGTCGCGGCCCTGTCAGGGGCCTCCATCCGACCTGACTGCATCACCCATATTGAGGTTACCCCGGCTAACGCAGGTGCTCACGGCGAGTGGCCGGGGTGGGTGCCGGAATGGGTCCGGGAAGGCTACCAGCGTCTCGGCGTTCCCGAGCCCTGGGCCCACCAGGTCGAAGCGATGGAAGCTGCCCGCTCCGGCCACTCAGTGATAGCGACCGCGACCGGCTCCGGCAAGTCGCTGGCCCTGTGGGCGCCGGTGCTGGCGGCACTCGACGAGCCTTACCAGTTGGGGCGTATCAGCCAGGCCCGTTCGCGCTCTAGTGCCCTCTATTTGGCGCCGACCAAGGCCCTCGCCGCTGACCAACTAGCGTCGCTGCAGGGGCTTATCGCAGCCGCCGAGGTAGGCGGCCTGGAAGCGGCCACATGCGACGGCGACACTCCGCGCGAGTCGCGCCAGTACTTGCAGGCGAAGGCCGACATCATCTTGACCAACCCTGATTTCCTGCATTTCTCCTTGCTGCCCGGTCATGCGCGCTGGTCCGGGCTGTTGCGCGGTCTCCGCTATGTGATCTTGGACGAGTTGCATGCCTACCGTGGCGTCATTGGCGCCCACGTCGCTTGGGTCATGCGGCGGCTGCGACGCTTGGGCCGCCATTACGGCGCCGACCCACTCTTCCTGGCCGCCTCCGCCACCGTCTCCGAGCCCGAGCTGACGCTCTCCCGGCTGATCGGCGCTGACCCCAGTGAGATCGCTGTGATCAGCCATGACACGGCCGCTCGCGGCCAACAGACTTTCGTTCTGTGGAGACCGAGCAGCTACGACCGAGACGAACAAGCCGCCTCCCGGTCCGCCATCGCTGACCATGCCTTCGAGTGTCCCAATGCCGTCGCCGTGCCTCACCCTCCAGCATCGCCCGATGCCGTCGCCCTGCCCGGTCCCGCCCCTGCGGCCGATGCCCTCTCCGCCCCTCACTCCTCAACTGCGGCCTATGCCGTCGAACCGGCGCCCGACTCTTCGGCATCGCCCGATGCCGCCCCCGGTCCCCGCCGCGCCAGTCCTGAATCCGATCAGGCCGGGGCCAGTGACCGCGACGACCAGACGAGCCACGGCCGTCGCTCGGCCCCGGCCGAAGCTGCCCGCTTACTCGCGCGCCTCACCGACGTAGGCGCCCGCAGTGTGGTGTTCGTGCGTTCACGCTATGCCGCTGAATCAGTCGCCAACGCCGCGCGCGAGCTTCTGCCCAGTTCGTTGGCAGCACGGATCGCCACTTACAGGGGCGGCTATCTAGCGGAGGAGCGCCGTGACCTTGAACGCCGTCTGCGCTCGGGGGCGTTGCTCGGCCTGGTTTCGACTACTGCCTTGGAACTCGGCGTCGATGTCGCGGGTCTGGACGCGGTGGTGACAGCGGGCTGGCCCGGCACTCGCGTAGCGCTGAGGCAACAGGCCGGCCGGGCCGGGCGAGCCGACCAAGACGGCTTAGCTGTCTGGGTGGCGGGCACCGATCCGCTTGACTCCTATTTGGTCACCCATCCCGAGGCGCTGGTTGGCGCTCCGCTCGAGGCGACCGTTTTCGATCCCGCTAACCCCTATGTGGCGGCGCCACACCTAGCCGCGGCAGCAGCGGAATGGCCGCTGGAAGCCAGCGAACTGCCCGGCCTAGACCCGACCGCTGGGGCCGTGGTGGAAAGGTTAGTGCGGGTGGGAGCTCTGCGCTGGCGCGGCGAACGCTGCTTCTGGGTCTTGCCGGAGCGGGCCACCGACCTGACCGACCTGCGCGGCTCTGGCGGCGGACTGATCCAGGTAGTCGAATCCTCAACCGGTCGGATCCTCGGAACTGTCGATTCAGCCAGAGCTCCCGCCTTCGTCCATCCAGGCGCCATCTACCTACACCAAGGGGAGAGTTTCCTGGTCACCGCCTTGGATCTGGAGGGCGGTGCGGCTTTGGTCGAAGAAGCCCGCCCGCGTTACCGGACAATGCCCCTTCACGCCTCGACCGTGCGGGTGGTCGAGGAACGGGCGGCCAGTTCCGGCGCTTTGGCCGATTGGCACTTCGGAATTGTTGATGTGACGTCACAAGTGACGGGTTTCATGCGCCTCCGGCTGCCTGGGCTGGAGCGAATCGACACGGTCAAACTGGACCTGCCGCCGTCGGAGTTGCGGACCGCCGCCGCCTGGATGACCATCCCGGCCGCTGCCCTGACAGCCGCCGGACTTGAGGCGGACGAAGTACCCGCCGCTCTGCATGCGGCCGAACATGTCGGCATCGGCCTGCTGGGGTTGTTGGCCACCTGTGATCGCTGGGACCTGGGCGGTCTGTCGACCGCCGCCCACCCAGACACCGGTGAGGCGACGGTCTTCATCCATGACTCGGTGCCCGGCGGCGCGGGCTTCACTGAGCGCGCCTACCAACGCCACTCTGAGTTGCTGCGGGCGGTCCGGGACCGCCTCACGGAATGCCCGTGCGAAGAGGGCTGCCCTTCGTGCGTCCAGTCTCCCAAATGCGGCAACGCCAATCAGATTCTGTCCAAACGCGGAGCCCTAGCCTTGGTCACCACCCTGACGGGCGCTAACTAAAGCAGACTGCGTCAAACTCCAGACGTTCGACCGCGAGCCAATCAAGCTGGCGAGAGCGCTTGGTCGATGGCGCCTTTGATCACTTGGGACCGGCTCTTGCCCTCGATCGCGGCCTGCGCGTCCACAAGCGCCAGACGGGCGCGGCCAAGGCGCACGGGCACCGTCGCCTGACCTATGGGGGACCGGCTTCGGCTTGGGCGCTGGCCACCCGCGCGCCGAGCAATGGCAGTTCGACCGGCACCTGGCAGGTAGCTGCCAGCCGGTCGGGCGCGGTGGCCCGGCAAGCTAGTAGCTCCGCACCGCTGGCCTCCGCGACAACTCGCGCCGCTAGACAAGCTGATTCAATGCCCTGGCCGTCGATCAATGCTTGCGCGCCAGCCAAAGCGGCCAGATCCGCCGCCGCGACAGCGCTCAATCGGGCCACCGCCGCCCCGCAGATGGCCGCCAACGCCAGCAGAGTCGACGCAATGGCGGCCACCAGACCGACTGCCAGGACCGTGCCCGAACCGCGCTGCCCGCGCGCAAAACCATCCCCTTCGGTAACGCTCGCGCCTGCCTGGGCAAAACTCCCGTCCATTTGGACCGTGCTGCCAGCCGCCCGCCTGACCCTGCCAGCCGCCTGGCCAACACTCTCGGCCCGGGTGACCCTGTCACCCACCTGGCCAACCCCGCCGACCGCTTGGCCGACACTGCCAGCCGCTGGGGCGACATTGCGGCGCTTGGCCTGGGTGAGCCTTCGCCTTACCGGCTGCCGCGCCATGGCGCTAACCGCAACCGCGCGCGGGCTCACAGACCGCCACGACGGTGGCTTGGGCGGTACGGAAGCCGAATGGTGGCACCGGGACTGACCGGGAGCAATGAACCCGCACCAAGCCGTCGGCGCGGCTGACGCTGACCGATGCGCTGACGCCTGCCACCGCCTCGGCGGCGGCGGACACTTCGGCATCGCTCAGGCCTAAGGCAGCGGCGCGAGCGCCCGCCCTAGCACCGCTGACCATGGCGATTTGTCCAGCGGCGGCTGAACCGACCGCGAGCACCACCGCCATCAGCGCCACTACCGCTGGCAGGGCCAGCGCCAACTCGGCTGTAATCGCTCCGCGCTCGCGCCTTTCTGTCATCAACCAAGCGCCCGTTCGACAATCGCCAGCAGCCAAGCTCGGACTGTGTCTGATTGCAGGATGGCCAAGAGGAGACCGGCGAAGCCAGCCGCCGTCAAGATGGCGATGGCGTACTCAGCCGTGATTCCGCCCGCCTCTGGCTCGTTCAACAGCGGCTTTAGCTCCGCCCGAGTCAGATTCCGCTTCGCCGACGGACCGTCCGCTGACCGGCTGACCGATTTCCTCAATTCCGTTTTCATGCTTCCCTCCTGGGTCGAGTCAATGGTTGTCTCAGCCAACACCGACCCCGGCCAACCTTGGGAACAGAAAACGGATTCCTGTGGATCGCTCCGCCGAGCGCCTACAGAAGCAGTTATGTCCACTCCCTGCCCCCCCCAGTCAAAAGCGTCATTCTGTGCCCAGTCGACAACGCCTGCGCGCGGTCGCAGGATCTCGGGACAACGGGGCTGGCTTTGGAGTGTGCGCTGGCTAACTGCGCGCTTGGCACCAAGGGATGCCAGTCACAGGTTCGGCAGCAACCCGTCAGCGAAGGAGAGAATCACGGGGACCAAGCCCAGGGCAATGAAGGCGGGCAGATAGCACAGTCCGAGCGGCGCCATCAAGTAAACGCCCAAACGAGCGGCGGCTTGGCCAAGCCGCCGCCGTTCGGACCGGGCGAACCGTTGGCTGACGCCTTCCAACAGTGGACCGGCCTCCGCCCCAGACTGCCAGACCGGAGCCAGAGCCCGCTTAAGAGCCTCAAAGAGCCGAGCCGATGGATCGTCCAGGACCCGCACCGTTGGCCTTCCCGCAGCCCCGCGAACCGGCGCCGAAGTCGGCGCCGCGCCCCAGGCCGCCTCCCAACTCTGGCCCGCCACCAGCGCCCGACCAACCGAGCCCAGCGAATCGCCCAAACGTCCTCCCCAAGCCGCACCCACTTCGATTAGCGCGCTGGGCAGAACTAGCCCTGCCCGCAGCGCGGCCGCCAACACAGCAGCCGCCAAAGGCGCGGTGCTGGCTGGCCGCGAAGCTGCCCGAATCAGCGCCGCCGTCCACAGTTGACCCGCCGTCATCAAACCCAGTCCGACCACCAGGGCTATGCTGCCCACCCCGCCTGAGAACAGCACCGTCAGCGGATCCGCCCCCATCAGCGTGCCGAGCACCAGACCAAGCAGAGGCAAGAATTTCAGCATGCGGGCGCTCGCCTTTGGCCCTGCCATCGCCTCGGCCAGCCCATCCGCCGTCTCCTGGGCCGCCGTCAGCGCCGCGCCCACGCCGCTCAACAGCACCGCCGTCGACGCACCCGCCCGACCCGCCACCCGGTGAACGGCGGCGATAG
>JAIRNM010000053.1 GCA_031258055.1 Bifidobacteriaceae bacterium | reverse complement strand
CGCCCGAGCCGCTGCCCGCAGCCCCGACCACCACCAGGTCACCAGCTTCGATGGCCGGTTCGGCGGTCTTGATCTCTACCATCCCCTCAGCCGACAAGCCCGGCTCAATCAACACGGTGATGGTTTTCTGTTCGCCCGCTGGTTTAGTCTTGTCCAAGGACCCATCAACGACCTCAATGCGAGCTCGTCCGGCCGTGTCCGCCGCCACCGCCGCGACCGGCACCACCAGCGAATCCTCACTTGTGGTTCCAACTACCATCGTGACCTGCAAGTTCCCTACTAGCGTGGCCGGATCAATTCCTGCCAAGTCGGTGACCGTCACACCAACCAGGCAGGCATCGCCGCCGCCCGCACCACCTTGACCACCGTGGCCATCCCCCAGGCTTTCCGCGCCGTCGCAGATCGAAGCGATCTCGCCGATGATCTCCGCCCCGTTGGCGTTCAACACCGCCGGACCGCCCACCGTCAACAACGCCGCCTCGTCCACCGCCACTTGAGCGGTGACCTTGATCTCAGCCCCAGACAACACAACCGGCGCGACCAGACCGCCGCCAGACTCGCCACTGACATCGCCGCTAGGCGCCCCGCAAGAGTCGACCGGCGCCGCCAAGTCGTCCCCCACTTTCACGTTCACCTGATCCACCCGACGTGGTAAGTCCGCGACGAAGACCGCCTCGCCAACCGGCATCGGCGTCCAGGCTTGCCGCTCCGCCGCCTCCAATGCCTCCTTCGCGCGAGTGACGGCCCGTTCCGCCTGGTCCACGCCTATGGCGGCGGCATCGACAACGGCCTGCGCTTCGGTCTGCGACTCCGGCGGCGCCTGTTTCAACGCCTCCCTAGCGGCATTCAACGCTCCTTTGGCCTGCGGGACTGCCGACTTGGCGTCATCCAAGGCGTCACGGGCGGCTTGCACCGCCTGGGCCCTTTCCAGGTCGGCGGCGCCTGGCGGCTGATAACCGGCCCCCACATACAACGCCCTAACCGCGTCCGCCAACGCCCGGTCATACTCCTTCGCGCCGGACTGCCCCGCTCCGAAACCCAACCCCTCTAAAGCCGTCCGCAGCTGAGCCACATCCGGACCGTTCGAACCCGGCCCTAACGTCCGGTACGCCTTGAACTCGCCGGGCAACGCGAACACCGGCCGCCCCGACACCTCAAGAACAATGCCGCCAGCTACAACTTCCTGCCCCACTTCCGGCACCATCCCGGTCACCACCGCCGACTCGGCCCCTTCCGGGGTGGCTGGTTGGATCGCCACCGGATCGTCATAAGCTACATCCGCTCTAGCCACCACCGTCGAAGTGATTGCCCGCGCCTCCACTGCCGCCGTAATCAACCCCTCCGGCGGCGGCGCCGCCTCCGCCGCCACATCCGCCGGAGAACGCACCAACCCACCCAAAACGAAGCCGGCCACCAATGCGACCACCGCCACACCAGCCAACACCCAAACCACCCGGCCGCCCCGCACCAAACCAGCCCCAGTCCTCGGCTCAGGGCCGCTGGCCGTACCCTCAGGCGCGTCCGTTTCCGCCCCGATCTTCGCTTTCCCGGCCGCGTTCAATTGGTGTTCAGCCATTCTTGTGGTTGGCAAGAAAGTCTTCGATTTGAGCCATCATCTTGTCGACTTCGGCTTGGTGCTCGGACAGGTACTTCGTTTGAGCGGCAGCGACAGCCTTCGCGTACCGATTGACATAGTCGGTCTGCTGTCGGCACTTGAAATCGACAACTGCGATATCGCGTTCGGCTAGGGAGCCAACAAGGAATCTTTGGTCTTCTGGGAGGGTGTCTGGGTCGTAAGAGGCGCCCGGAGAGACGTCCCGCACGGAGCCATCCGCAGCGGTTATCCGAGTGATCCCCACCAACGCGCTCGGCTCGATCTGACCTGGATACAGGTATTCCGCATACTCGTTGGAAAGCGCGCAGTCGCCGTATTCCTTGTTTAGTGCGAGGAGTGCCGGATCGGATATCAACGCGTCAGGATTTGACGGGTCGACCGCGATCATGCCTGACCCCCAATCAATCACCACCTCAAAAAGGCGGTCCATTCCATCAGCGGGCTCAAGAAATGACAGATCCGGGCCGCTGGTGTCAGGCTCAGGGTATTTGTCGTACGCCAGCGACATGCAGTTGTCCGGATTGACAGTTTCATAGGTTTCAGGGTCTATGCCGTTCAGAGCGTTGTTGTAGGCATCCCGGCCGGATTCGGACAACGAATCGACATAGTCGGCGTTCGGGTCATACCACCCTTCAAGGTCCGCCTGGCTGACCCTGTAGGCGGGCGGGTCCACCCCGTATCCGACACGCTCGACTTCCTCCAAGGCGCCGGGAAGCGACTGGATATCCAGCGCCGACCGGTCAACATAGGGGTTGTCTTCCTCAGTTGGCTCCGGCGCTTGGTAGGGCACCGCCTTGTAGTCGAACCCGGCCTTGGCCATACACTCCGCCGTAAACGCCTCCACCTGGTCGAACCACTCAGCGCGGCTGGTGTCGGTGTCGGTTCCGACATTAGCGGCGAGCCAGGCCGCCCGCGCCCCATCGAAATATGGGGCGAACGGCAATTCAACCGGTGAGGCGGTGGTGTCGCTGGCCGTCGGCAACTCGGTACCGCTGACGTCGACCGGGGCGGGCGTTCCAGCGCTGGCCGCATCCGTCGTCGAAGGTTCCCCGCCCGGATCACCAGTGCAGCCGACCAACACCAACGCCGCGCCAGCTACAGCAACCAAGGCGCGCGCTGCGCGCGCCCGGCCCCTCAGATTTTGCATGTGTTCCCTCACTACAGGGTCTCTTTGCTGAATTGGGGCGGTGGAGGGGGTGCCACCATCCTGGTGTCAGAGATGAAGATTGTGGCGGTCAACTCTCACAACCACCGTAACACAGCCTGAACGCCAATAGACTCCTGACCTGCGGCTTTGTGAC
>JAIRNM010000404.1 GCA_031258055.1 Bifidobacteriaceae bacterium | reverse complement strand
CATGACGGGCGTAGGGCTGGTGACGCGGCGCGAGCTGAGCGCCCAGGTGCGGACCAAGTCTTTCCGGATCGGTACGGTCATCATGGTGGTGTTGGCGTTCGCCGCCGCCGCGGTGCCGGGCTTGATTGTCCGATCCGATTCCAAGCCTGATGAAGCCACCAAGATCGCGGTGGTGGGAGAACTGGCTGGTCAGTTGGGCGACTTGGAAGGCTACGAAGTGGTGCCTGCCGATTCGGTGGAGGCGGCGGAAGAAGCGGTCGGGGCTGAGTCGGTCGAGGCGGCGGTGGTGCCGTCGGAAGAAGCGCCGATGGGTTTTGAGATTGTCGCTAAAGAACGGGCGCCAAGTGGCCTGATCAGCGCCTTGACTTTGAGCCCGACTGTCCGGCTGCTTGAACCGGAGGCGATTAACAGTGTTATCCGGTACTTCGCGGCGGTTGTTTTCTCGGTCTTGTTCTTCATGCTGGTGATGATGTATGGGCAGGTGGCGGCTCAGAACGCGGTGGTTGAGAAACAAACCAGGGTGATCGAAATCCTCTTGGCGACAGTGCCGGCGCGGACGCTGCTGGCGGGCAAGATTCTGTCTAACGCGATCCTGGCTTTCGCCACGGTGGCGGCCATGGTGGTGGCTTTCGGGCTGGGGTTGGTGGTTGGCGGTGGTTGGTCGGCGCTAGTTGATTCGATGGGTCTGCCGGGTGTCGCTGACGTCGATCCCCTCGGATTGCTGGGTGGCTCGTTGGCCTGGTTCTTAGTCTTCTTTGTGGTGGCGTTCGTGATGTTCTCGGCCTTGATGGTTGGTTCGGCGGCGACGGTTTCGCGCTTGGAGGAGGTCGGCTCGGTTCTGTCACCTACCATGATTGTGGTGATGGTCCCCTACTTCTTGGTGATCTTCTTCAATGACAACAAGACGGTCATCGAATGGTTGTCATACATCCCGTTTTCCAGTCCCATCGCCATGCCCTTGCGGCTCATCGCGGGTACCGCGGCCTGGTGGGAGCCCGTGCTTGCGCTGGTCATATTGCTGCTGACAACCGTTGGCGCGATTTGGTTGGGTGGCAAGCTCTACGAGAATTCGATTCTGCGGACCGGCGCCCGCGTGAAGTTCGGCGAGGCCCTAAAAACGGCCGCCTAACAGCCCCACGTGAGCCACAGGGACGTACTCGGTGGCTCACCCTCGGTGGCTCACCGAGAAGCAAGACTCGGCGCACATTCGTCAAAGTTGCGTCGGCCGAGTGATCTAGTCGTCGAATGTTGGGTCCTTGCCCCGCTGGCTGAAGGCGGACGGCGGTCGGGTTCGGTCGGTTGGAGGGGCCGGTTAGGCTGAGGCGGTGAGTTTAGAGATCACCTCGTTGAACGTGGGCGGCATTCGTGCGGCCATGCGCAAAGGCATGGGCTCCTGGCTGCGGGCGAATTCGCCCGATGTGCTCTGTTTACAAGAAGTGCGGGCCCCGGCTGAAGTCCTCGACCCGTTTCTGCCTGGCCGCGACAACCATCAGTCAGTCTGTCGGATCAAGGGCCGCGCTGGGGTGGCGGTGTCCTCGCTCCTGCCGGTCAGCGCGGTGCGGGAAGGCCTGCCTGGACTGGAGCCGCTTGATACGCACACTGGGCGTTGGCTGGAAACAGACCTAACTTTGGCGGACGGCCAGATGTTGACGGTAGTCAGTGCCTATGTCCATTCGGGCGAGGTCGGCACAGAACGCCAGGAGCACAAGCTCGCCTTCCTTGAGGCCATGACGAAGCGCTTGGCGGAACTAAAAGGCGGGGCTGGGGCGACGGCATCGGCCAAAGGGGGTGCCGAAAATACCGCCGATGGCTCGGACAGGGCCGAGCGTCAGGTGGTGGTGTGCGGGGACTTCAACGTGGCCCACCGCGAAGCCGACCTCAAGAACTGGCGGGGAAACCAGAAGAACGCGGGTTTCCTGCCTCAGGAGCGGGCGGCGTTGACCGGTTGGTTCGAGGACCTGGGCTGGGTGGATGTGGGACGCCAGTTGGCGGGCGAGCGGGAAGGCCCGTATACGTGGTGGTCATGGCGCGGCAAGGCGTTCGACAACGACACCGGCTGGAGGATTGACTACCAGATTGCCACGCCTGGCCTGGCGGCGAAAGCGGTTGATTTCAGGATCGACAAACCGGAACGTTATGACGGCCGCTGGACCGATCACGCTCCCTTCGCCGTGGTCTACGACCTGCCCGGCTATCAGCCCGGAGGATGACCTTCGAGCCCGGCGGCAGGTTCCGAAACGGAACGCCCGTGCCTGGCACCAGCGTTCCGCCGATGCCGTCCACGGGGCCTCCTCACCCAGAAGCGACGCAACAGACCGAAGGGTCTCGGGACTGGTGTCAGGCGGGAAGGTGGACGGTGACGCCTGATTCGGCTAAGGCCCGGGCGGCGCGCTCCAAGTTGACGGACTTGACCAGCAGATAGTCGGTGTCGAAAGTCGAACAGGCGAACACTGGCACTTGAGCCTCAGCCAAAGTTGTCGTCAGCCCCGCCAACAAGCCGACCAGGCGGAAATCCAGTTCGCCCGGTAGGCGCATGAGCGACCAGCCGTCCTCGCGGGTTGTCGCTGTGCGCGGCACGGCCGCTGTGGGACAGACCAGCGAGATTTCATGCTCGGTGATCGCCAGGAAAGCCGGATGGGAACCCGGCAGGCCAATCAGGACCGCCGCATGGGCTATCGACGGCAGTTTGATAATTGAAAAGCGCCCAGGCAAGACCTCAAGTTCCGTCGATTCCATACCATCAAGTTTAGATCGGTCCAGGCGGTCGGTTTGGGGCGTGGCCGGGTCGGATGCCAGAATGTAGCCCGTGCCATCGCCTAAACCTCGTGCCTTTTCCGGCATCCAGCCGACTGCCGATTCGCTTCACCTGGGGAACTACCTGGGGGCGCTGCAGCAATGGGTGAATCTGCAAACGGACTACGACTGTGTCTACTCGGTGGTGGATTTGCACGCGCTGACGGTCAACCCTGACCCTGCCCAACTAGAGCAGAGGGTGCGGGCAACCGCCGCTCAGTTCTTGGCTGCCGGGGTCGATCCGGCCAAGTCGATCCTTTTCGTCCAGTCGCAGGTGCCGGAGCACACTCAATTGACCTGGCTGCTCAACTGCCTGACCGGCTTTGGCGAAGCGGGGCGAATGACCCAGTTCAAGGACAAATCAGCCAGGTTGGGTGACCAATCGGTCTCTTTGGGGCTGTTTGATTACCCGGTCCTGATGGCGGCGGACATCTTGCTCTATGACGCCGCGTTGGTGCCGGTCGGGGAGGATCAGCGCCAACATCTGGAGCTTTCCCGCCTCCTGGCGACCAGACTCAATTCAAGGTATGGCGAGGGAACCGCAGTAGTGCCCAAGCCGCTCATCATAAGAGAGACGGCCAAGATCTACGACCTGCGCGAGCCGGGCGCGAAAATGTCGAAGACAGGCCATCCGGCTGGGATCATCGAACTGTTGGATGATCCGAAGACGATCACTAAGCGAATCAAGGCGGCGGTCACCGATTCGGGTAGCGAAATCACTTGGGACCCGGCCAATAAGCCGGGCTTAGCTAACCTACTGTCAATCTATTCGGCCCTTACCGGTCAGCCGGTGCCGGAAATCGTTCAGCGATACGAAGGCAAGCTTTACGGCCATCTGAAAGTGGACTTGGCGGAACTTGTGGTCGAGTCCTTACGCCCCCTGCGGGAGCGGACGGCTCAGTACCTGGCTGACCCAGCCCAGCTTGACGGCCTGCTGAACGAAGGAAAGCAGCGCGCCCAAGCGATCGCGGCGGAGGTTTACGGTCGCATCGCCGCCCGTTTCGGGCTGAGGGAAGGCGCTCGGGCCGAATGAGGATCCCGGCGGTCGGACCTGGCCAGGTTTGCCTGGGCGTCGCACTGATGGTGCCCGAGCCGTTAGCCGGGCGTCTCCAGCGGGCGCGGGCCTGCTTCGGCGATCCCTGTGCGGAGGTTATCCCGCCGCACATCACCCTGATCCCGCCGACGGCCGTACCCCAGGCCGACCTGCCGGGGCTGGCTGATCGCATCGGGGCCTTGAGCGCTCAGTTTCCCGGCTTTTCCGTCCGTTTGCGCGGCGTAGATACGTTCCGGCCGGTCAGCCCCGTAGTTTTCGCCAAGGTGGCGGAGGGCTTCGAGCAGTGTCAAGCGCTTGCGGCGCGCCTTCGAAGCGTGGTCACGGACCTGGAGGAGCGCTTTCCGTATCACCCGCATGTTACGTTGGCCCAGGACGCGCCGGAGCCGTCTCTTAACCGCGCCCAGTACGCCTTGGACAGCTTGGATGAGACGTTCACAGTCGGCACCGTCGAGGTATGCCTACTTGAGTCCGATGCCGTCTGGCACTCCTGCCGTCAATTCCCCCTGGCCGCCTCCCAGACCAAGGCGCCGTCTCCCATCACTGTAGCCGCCAATCACCTGGAGCCCGCATGAATCCGTTGGCTGACTTCGTTGCCGTCATTCCGGCTGGGGGAGCGGGCAAGCGGTTGTGGCCGCTTTCGCGCGCCGCCCAACCCAAGTTCCTGTTGGACTTAACCGGGGTCGGCAGGACCTTGATCCAACAGGCCTGGGACCGGCTTGAACCATTGGCGGGAGCGAACCGAGTCGAAGTGGTGACTGGTGCTGCTCACGCCGCCGCCGTCGCCGCTCAACTGCCCGGCCTAGACCACTCGACGGCCGCGGCTTCAACCAATGAGCCGAGTCTTGTCTCTCAAGGGCTGGCCGCGCCAGAATCCGACCAAAGGGGGGATAGTTCGTGCCGCCCCTCAAATGGTGCATCCAGATTGGGCCACCGGGACAATCTTTTGATTGAGCCAGGGCCGAAGGATTCGATGCCCGCCATCGCCCTGGCCGCCGCTATAGCCCAGCGCCGCTACGGTGACGTTGTGGTGGGCTCATTCGCGGCTGACCACATCATTGATGACCAACGGGCCTTCGCCCAGGCGGTGGAAGCGGCCTACTTGGCCGCTTTGGAGGGATTCATCGCCACCATTGGCGTCAAGCCAACCGATCCGACCACCGCCTACGGCTACATCAAGGCTGGACCGAGCCTGGGCCTGGTCCAAGCCCCCCAGATCAAGCGGGTAGCGGCCTTCAAGGAGAAGCCGGATCGAGCGACGGCTGAGCGCTACCTCGCGGACAGCGACTACCGCTGGAACGCAGGCATGTTCGTGTTCAGGGCCAGCCTGGTGGCGGAACAACTGCGGCGACTGCGGCCGGGGTTGGCTGACGGCATCGGGCGAATGGCTGACGCCTGGGATACCGACCAGCGCGAGGCGGTGGCGGCAGCGGTGTGGCCGGGGCTGGAGAGGATCGCCTTCGACTACGCGATCGCCGAACCGGTGGCGGCCGAGGGAGGCTTGGCGACGGTGCCGGGGGATTTCGGCTGGAGCGACCTGGGCGACTTCGCCTCGCTGGCGGACTTGACAGCGCCGGACGCGGACGGCGTGACGCGACTGGCCCAGGGGAGCGGCCCGGCGCCGGTGGCGCTTGACTCCGACGGGGCGGTGATGGTGACGGCCGACGGGCGGTTAGTCGCTTTGCTGGGCCTGCCGGACGCGGTGGTGGTGGACACGCCCACTGCCGTCCTAGTTTCCTCGCGCGACCGCCTCCAAGATGTGAAAGCCCTGGTGGAACACCTAGAAAAGTCAGGTTTGCGAGACTACCTGTAGGCCACCGGCCGACCCCGGCCAACCGTCTCCGGGCCCCGTTCCGGCAGGAATGCGAGGCCCCAGCTTAGCTTCTATTGGGACACAATGCGACGCCTTGT